>NZ_QQWV01000024.1:0-57861 GCF_003951715.1 Sphingomonas sp. ABOLH
CCCCAAGACTTCGGCGCATGCGGAACCTTGGATCCCGGCCCCCGTCATCCCGGCGCAGGCCGGGATCCAAGGTTCCGCATGCGCCGAAGTCTTGGGGGTATGCGGTACGGTGGATCCCGGCCTTCGCCGGGATGACGAAGGGGAGAGGTAACGGCTCCGTGCCACTCCCTCGTCGTTCCCGCGCAGGCGGGAACCCATAGACGCTGACGGTTCGGATAGAGGCGCGAGCGTTGCGGCTATGGATTCCCGCCTTCGCGGGAATGACGACGGGGGCGTTACCGGCACACCTCGAACGAGTGGTCACGCCCCCTCGAGCAACCGCTCCTTCGCAATCTTCTCCCGCCACACCAGCGGGGCGAGGTGGTGGACATTCTGCCCTTCGCTATCCACCGCGACGGTGACCGGGAAGTCCTGCACCTCGAACTCGTAGATCGCTTCCATGCCGAGGTCCTCGAAGCCCACGACCTTCGACCCCTTGATCGCCCGCGCGACGAGGTACGCCGCCCCGCCGACCGCCATCAAATAGGCCGACTTGGCCTCCGCAATCGCCTTGGTCGCGTCGGCACCGCGCTCCGCCTTGCCGACCATCGCCAGCAGCCCCTGGTCGAGCATCATGCGGGTGAACTTGTCCATGCGGGTGGCGGTGGTGGGGCCGGCCGGGCCGACCACTTCCTCGCCCACCGGATCGACCGGACCGACATAATAGATCACCCGGCCCCGGAAATCGACCGGCAGCTCCTCGCCCTTGGCGAGCATGTCGGCGATCCGCTTGTGCGCGGCGTCGCGGCCGGTCAGCATCTTGCCGTTGAGCAGCAGCCGGTCGCCATGCTTCCACGTCGCGACGACTTCGGGCGTCAGCGTGTCGAGATCGACGCGGATCGCCGCCTTATCCGGCGTCCAGTTGACGTCGGGCCAGTCGGCCAGATTTGGCTGTTCGAGATAGGCGGGGCCGCTGCCATCCAGCGTGAAATGCGCGTGGCGGGTCGCGGCGCAGTTGGGGATCATCGCGACCGGCTTGGACGCGGCGTGCGTCGGCCAGTCGAGAATCTTGACGTCCAATACGGTCGACAGGCCACCCAGCCCCTGCGCACCGATGCCGAGCGCATTGACCTTGTCCATCAGCTCGATGCGCAGCGCCTCGACATCGCTCTGGGGCCCGCGTGCCTTCAGCTGGCCCATGTCGATCGGTGCCATCAGCGATTCCTTGGCGAGCAGCATCGCCTTTTCGGCGGTGCCGCCGATGCCGATGCCGATCATGCCCGGCGGGCACCAGCCGGCGCCCATCTGCGGGATCATCTCCAGCACCCAGTCGACGATCGAATCGCTGGGGTTCATCATCTTGAACTTGGACTTGTTCTCCGACCCGCCGCCCTTGGCCGCGACATCCACATAGACCTTGTCGCCCGGCACCATTTCGACGTGCAGCACCGACGGCGTATTGTCCTTGGTATTGCGCCGGGTGAACGCCGGATCGGCGAGGATCGAGGCGCGCAGCTTGTTCTCCGGGTGCAGGTACGCGCGGCGCACGCCTTCGTCGACGACCTCCTGCAACGACCGGTCGCTGTCGAGCCGGCAATTCTGCCCCCACTTCACGAACACGGTGACGATGCCGGTATCCTGGCAGATCGGGCGATGCCCCTCCGCACACATCCGGCTGTTGGTCAGGATCTGCGCGATCGCGTCCTTGGCGGCCGGCGACGTCTCGGCGGCATAGGCCTCGCCCAGCGCGCGGATGTAATCCATCGGGTGATAATAGCTGATGAACTGGAGCGCGTCGGCGACGCTGTCGATCAGGTCGGTTTCGGTGATGGTGACGGTCATCGCGTGGTCCATGTCTGTCGAAAAATCTTTCCCGCCCTACAGGGGGACGACACTGGCTTGCAAAGAATTCGTTCACTTGTCGCACGCTATCCTCCCTTCGTATCACCCGGGGGAAGCGCATTGGCGAGCGGCGGTTTGAAGGCGGCACTGCGATCGTTGGTCCAGGGGACCGACGACAACGCACGCTCGCCCGGCGACCCCAGCCGGCGCCTGATCAGCGAAGCCGAGCATCACAGCCCCAACTGGTTCTGGCAGACCGACCGCAATGGGCGGATCTCCTATCTGAGCGACAAGATCGTCTCGGTACTGGCCGCCGCCGGGATCGATGCGATCGGCGCATCGTTGGTCGACGTGCTGCGCATCGCCGGCAGCGATTCGACCGCCGGCGACAACGAACGCACCATCGCCTTTCACCTGTCGGCCCGCACCGCCTTTACCGACTATGCCGTCACCCCCGCCTCAGCCACGCATACCGACCGCAGCTGGACCGTATCGGGCAGCCCGTTCACCGACCCCTATGGTCGGTTCGAAGGGTTCGTCGGCACCGGCACCGACATGGCCGCCGTGCGCCAATCGGATGCGGCGATCACCCGCCTCGCGCTGTTCGACAGCCTGACCGGCCTTGCCAACCGGCAACGGATGCGGATGTCGCTGGAACAGACCCTGGCCCAGCCGGGCTATGACGGCACCGCGCTGTTCCTCCTCGATCTCGACCGATTCAAGGCGGTCAACGACACGATGGGCCATCCGGTCGGCGACGCGCTGCTGAAGCAGGTGGCGCAGCGGCTGGAGCGGACGGTCGGCGATGCCGGGCTGGTCGGGCGGCTGGGCGGAGACGAGTTCCAGGTGATCCTGCCGCGCATCGCCAGCCGGTCGGACATGGTGACGCTGGCGCAGGCGATCATCACCGCGCTGTCGCAGCCCTATTTCCTGAACGGCGCCGCGGTATCGATCGGTTGTTCGATCGGCATCGCCGTATCGCCCGATCACGGCGCGACCCCCGACGCGCTGGTCGCCAATGCCGACCTCGCCCTCTATGCCGCCAAGGATGCCGGGCGCGGCGTCGCCCGCTTCTTCCACGACACCCTGCTGGATGGCGCGCGGTCGCGGCGACAGATGGAATCCGACCTGCGCGTCGCGCTGTCGCTCGACCAGATGCGCATCGTCTACCAGCCGGTCGTGGCGCTCGACGACAGCCGCATCACCGCGTTCGAAGCACTGCTGCGCTGGGAGCATCCGACGCGCGGGTCGCTCGAACCCGCCGAGTTCGTCGGCGTGGCGGAGGAGTGCCAGCTGATCGAATCGATCGGCGAATGGGTGTTGCGCACCGCCTGTCACGATGCCGCCGCCTGGCCCGGCGAGTCGCGGCTGGCGGTGCCGTTGTCGGGGGCGCAGTTCGCCAACCCCGCCCTGCCCGCGATCATCGCCAATGCCGTCGCGCGGTCGGGCCTGTCGCCCGAACGGCTGGAACTCGACCTCGACGAAGCCAGCGTGCTGCGCGACATGCGTGCCGCGGTCGGCAGCTTCGCCGCGCTGCACGGGATCGGCGTCCGCCTCGCGCTCGACGATTTCGGTGCGGGACCGGCATCGATGTCCTGCCTGCGCCGGTTGCCATTCGACCGGATCAAGCTCGACCGTTCGTTCGTGCGCGGGGTGAGCGATCCCGAAGGCCGCAACGCCGCCGTCGTCCGCGCGATCACGACTCTGGGCGAGTCGCTGGGCATCGATGTCACCGCCAAGGGCGTGGAATATCAGGACGAACTGAACGCGCTGCGCGATCTGGGCTGCTCCGACGTGCAGGGCCTGCTCTATGGCCCGCCGGTCGACAATGCGGCGGCGGCATCGCGGCTGCTGGCGGAGGGCGGCGCGATGACCCCGCGCGGTCCCAAGGCGCCGCGCGCACCGCGCACGCGCATGCTGCGCTCGACCACGATCGAGCTGAACGGCACGCGCCGCTCCGCCCGCATCCGCGACCTGTCGAGCGACGGCGCGCTGATCGATCTCATCGATTTCGACGAAGCCGCGATCGGCACGACGCTCCGGATCGATACCGGCGGCGGGCAATGGGTGGCGGCGACGCTGCGCTGGGCAGAGGACGGCCGCGCCGGGCTGCACTTCGATCACCCGATCACCGTCGAACGCCGCGTGACCATCCGCCGCAGCAGCGTGCGCGAACCCGGGGCGTAACGCTCCCCCCTCCGTCTCCCCCCCGTTTGCTTCGAGCGCAGGTTCGAGCCTGTCGAGAACCGCAGTCGAGAAGGGGCTTGCCCCAATCACCAAGTTCTCGACTGCCGCTTCCCGACAAGCCCGAAGCTGCTCGAACCGAACGGGAGCCTTGATCGCCCCGCATCCCCCCGATAGCGCTGGCGCCATGACCACCCAGCCGCTCCCCGCCACCCAGGACGATGCCCGCGCCGAACTGGCCGATCTGGCCGAGCGCATCGCGCGCGCCGACACCGCCTATCATGGCGAGGACGCGCCGGAGATCAGCGACGCGGAGTACGACTCGCTGGTCCGCCGCAATCGGGAAATCGAAGCGGCGTTCCCCGCGCTGGTGCGCACCGACTCGCCCTCGCTGCGCGTCGGCGCTGCCCCCTCGGGCCATCTGGCCAAGGTCGCCCATGCCCGGCCGATGCTGAGTCTCAACAACGCCTTCGCCGACGAGGACGTGGCGGAGTTCGTCGCCAGCGTCCGCCGCTTCCTGCGCCTGTCCGACGACGAACCCGTCGCGCTCACCGCCGAGCCGAAGATCGACGGCCTGTCCTGTTCGCTGCGCTACGAAGGGCGCAAGCTGGTCCGCGCGCTGACCCGCGGCGACGGCGCGGTCGGCGAGGACGTGACCGCCAATGTCGCGACCATCGCCGACATTCCCCAGACCCTGCCCGCCGCGCCGGACGTGTTCGAGGTGCGCGGCGAGGTCTATATGGCCAAGGACGATTTTGCCGCCCTCAATGCCCGCCTGCTCGCCGACGCCGCCGACCCGGCCAAGGCGCGGCAATTCGCCAATCCGCGCAACGCCGCCGCCGGATCGCTGCGACAGAAGAACGCCACCGTCACCGCGTCGCGCCCGCTCAAATTCCTGGCGCATGGCTGGGGCGAGGTCACGGCGCTCCCTGCCGATACCCAGGCCGGCGTGGTGCAGGCATTGAAGGACTGGGGCTTCCCGATCGCCGACGCGTTCCAGCGCTGCGACGGCGCCGCGCAAGCCCTCGCCGTCTATCGCGCGATCGAGGCCACGCGCGCCGACCTGCCCTACGATATCGACGGCGTGGTCTATAAGCTCGACCGGCTCGACTGGCAGGAGCGGCTGGGCTTTGTCGGCCGCGCCCCGCGCTGGGCCATCGCGCACAAATTCCCCGCCGAACGCGCGCAGACCACGCTGAAGGCGATCGACATCCAGGTCGGCCGCACCGGCGCGCTGACCCCCGTCGCCCGGCTGGAGCCGGTGACGGTCGGTGGCGTCGTCGTCACCAACGCGACGCTGCACAATGCCGACGAGATCGAGCGGCTGGGCGTCCGTCCGGGCGACCGTGTCGTCGTGCAGCGCGCCGGCGACGTCATCCCGCAGATCGTCGAGAACCTGACCCGCGACGAAGCGCGCGCGCCCTGGACCTTCCCGACCACCTGCCCCGAATGCGGCTCGCTCGCCGAACGCGGCGAGGGTGAAGTCGTCGTGCGCTGCACCGGCGGTCTCGTCTGCCCGGCGCAGCGGGTCGAGCGGCTGATCCATTTCGTCTCGCGCCACGCCTATGACATTGCCGGGCTGGGGCTGGTGCGGGTCGAGGAATTCTTCCGCGACGGGCTGATCGCCTCCCCCGCCGACATCTTCCGCCTGCACACCCATCGTGAGGCGCTGGTCCAGCGCGAGCGCATGTCCGAGCTGGTCGTCGACAAGCTGCTCGCCGCGATCGACGCACGCCGCAGCATCGGGCTCGACCGCTTCCTGTTCGCGCTCGGCATCCGCCATGTCGGCGAAGTCACCGCCCGCGACCTCGCGCGGCGCTACGGCACGATCGAGGCGTTCCTCGACATGATCGAGCGCGCGCTGGCGGTCCGAGCCGAGACCGTGCCGGCGATCGGCGAGAACGATCGCAAGTTCGTCCTGCGCCGCGGACGTGCCCTCGTCGCGGCAGTCGAGACGGCGGGCATCGGCCCCGAAGTCGCCGACGCCCTCCTCGCCTTCTTCGCCGAAGAGCATAACCGCGCCGTGGTCGACGACCTGCTGCGCGAAGTCACCCCCCTACCGGTCGAGCACAAGGCGGTCGCGTCCGAACTGACCGGCAAGACCGTGGTCTTCACCGGCAAGCTGGAAACGCTCAGCCGCGACGAGGCCAAGGCACAAGCCGATGCGCTGGGCGCCCGCGTATCGGGATCGGTGTCCAAGAAGACCGACTTGGTCGTCGTCGGCGCGGACGCGGGGTCGAAACGCGCGAAGGCGGAGGAACTGGGCATCCGCGTGATCGACGAGGCGACATGGGCGGAGATCGTATCCGCTGCAACAACGTGACGTTTTTGCAACGCACACAAAGAGACTGAGTTCCCCGCTTTCGGTTGTCGCAAAATAGAAATATGGCGCGTCCATTGGCGCCGGGACGGTGAATGCCGCCGCCTGAACCAGCGTACCGAGTCGCGCCACGACCTTGCGATTCAAAGGGGACTTATGAACACCAAGCTCTATGCCGGCGTGGCCTTTGCCGCGCTCCTGCTCCCGGCCTCCGCCTTCGCGCAGTCGACCGGCTCGACCGATTTCGAATCGGAAGAAATCGTCGTCACCGGTTCGAGCGTCCAGAACGGCGTCGACGGCATCAAGATTCCCGACAGCCCCAAGGCGCGCGTCGTGCTGGATCAGGAATTCATCGCGAAGCAGGCTCCGGGCAACACCGTCCTCGACGCGCTCAACATCGTTCCCGGCGTGAACTTCACCCAGAGCGATCCGTTCGGTTCGTCGGGTGGCAATATCCGCATCCGCGGCTTCGACAGCAACCGCGTCTCGCTGACCTTCGACGGTTTCCCGCTGAACGATTCGGGCAACTACGCGATCTATTCGAACCAGCAGCTCGACCCTGAGCTGATCGACGAAATCAACGTCAACCTCGGCGCGACCGACGTCGACAGCCCGACCGCATCGGCCGCCGGCGGCACGGTCAACTATCGCACGCTGATCCCGTCGGAAACACTGTCGGCCACGCTGGTCGCCTCGTATGGCGATTTCGATTTTCACCGCGTGTTCGGCCTGATCGAGACCGGAAACCTGACCTCGTTCGGCACCCGCGCCTTCCTGTCGGCGTCGAAGGCATCGAACGACAAGTTCCGTGGTCCGGGCGAAATCCGCAAGCAGCAGTTCAACGCCGGCATCTACCAGCCGCTCGGTGACAATGGCGACTTCATCCGCATCTCGGGCCACTACAACGAGAACCGCAACAACTTCTATCGTTCGGTCTCGGTGGGCGATATACGCACCCTTTTCGGCACCGGCGTCATCCCGGCGAACGCCAATGCATCGCCGTCGAACCCGATCCGCATCGACCTGAACGACAGCCAGTTCGAAACCGTCAGCAATTTCGAGAATGACGAATTCTGCTCGACGCCGACCCCGGTCAACGGCACGGCGCAGGCGGCGAACAACTGTTCGAACTATTACGGCATTCGCGTCAACCCGTCGAACACCGGCAACGTCCGCGCCAATTCGCGCTTCTCTCTGACCGACCAGCTGACGCTGACGCTCGACGGTTCGTACCAGTACACGCTGGCCCATGGCGGCGGCACCTCGACGCTGGCCGAGAACTCGGCACGCGCCAAGGGCAGCCTGACCACGTCGCCGGGTGTCGATTTCAACGGCGACGGCGACTTCCGCGACACGGTGCGCTTCTTCTCGCCCAACATCACCAACACCAACCGCTACACCGGCATCGCGTCGTTGCGTTACGACTTCAACGACGACCAGCGCGTCCGCGTCGCCTACACCTACGACAATGCGAACCACCGCCAGACCGGCGAATGGGGCTATCTCTATTCGAACGGTATGCCCGAGAACATCTTCTCGGGTCGTAACGGCCGTCCGGTGCTGGCCGCCGACGGCTTCGTGATCTCGCAGCGCGATCGCAAGTCGGTCGCCTTGCTGAACCAGATCTCGGGCGAATATATCGGCCGCTTCTTTGACCGGGCGTTCACGCTGCAGGTCGGCCTGCGTGCGCCGTTCTTCAAGCGTGACCTCGAAACCTACTGCCCGATCGAGGCACGCGGTTCGGGCTTCGCCTACTGCACCAGCGAACCGATCGCCTCGCTGCGCATCATCGCCCCGAACGCCGTCGTCCCGACCACCGGTGCGACCCCCTATTATGCGCCGTTCGCGACGACCTATAAGTACGACGCGATCCTGCCCAACGCCGGCTTCACCTACAACTTCGCTGATACCAACATCAGCATGTTCGGTAGCTATGCGAAGGGCTTCTCGGCGCCGCGCACGGATAACCTGTACCGCGCGCCGTTCATCGGTGTGCAGCCGGAAAAGACCGACTCGTTCGATCTCGGCCTGCGCTACAACAGCCGCGTGGTGCAGTCGCAGCTGACCGGCTGGTACATCAAGTACAAGAACCGCATCGTGACCTCGTTCGACTTCGATCAGGGCATCTCGTTCGACCGCAACATCGGTGCGGTGGACAGCTATGGCTTCGACGGCACCGTCACGGTCCGTCCGACCAACTGGCTGGGACTGACCGCGATCGCGTCGTACACCCACACCGAACTGCTCTCGAACGTCCAGACCGCCGGCACGGCGATCGCGCAGACCAAGGGCAAGAAGGTTCCGGAAACGCCGGAATGGCAGTTCGGTGGCCGCGCCGAATTTAACTACGGCCCACTGAACGTCGGCGTTCAGGGCAAGTATGTTGACGAACGCTTCGCGACCGACGTCAACGACGTCGTCGTCGGATCGTACACCCTGGTCGATCTCGACGCGCGCTTCAGCCTGGAACAGTACGGCCTGAAGCGCACCAGCTTCGCCGTGAACGTGCGCAACCTGTTCGACGAAAAGTATTTCGGCAACATCAGCACGCAGGTCGATGCGCTCTCGGGCAACCCGAACTTCTCGGTCGGCTACCCGCGCACGGTCATCGGTTCGATCAAGTTCGGCTTCTAAGCCCTACCCGATCCAACCAACCGCGAACCGCCGTCCCGGCAACGGGGCGGCGGTTTTCGTTTGGGGGCCGCTTGCGCTAAGGCCATTTTGCCAACCCGCCCCCGCCCCGCTATGACCATGCGGGGGCACAAGACGACTGACGGAGCGCATGACGCCGAAGCCCGCCATTTTCTCGCGCCCCTTCTTCGAACAGAAGAACCGCGCCTTCTGGCTGCTGCAGGCGGCCGGCTGGACCGGCTATCTGCTGCTGCGCTCGGTCTCGACCGTGGCCAGCGCCGCGTCGCTCAAGAATGTGCTGGGCAATATCGTCGAGGTGATCGTCGGCTATTGCCTGACGCTGCTGATGAGCGTGCTCTACGGCTATTATCGCTCGCTGCCGCGCGTGCCGGCGATCTTCCTGACGATGTGCACCTTGTCGGCGGCGACCTTCGCCTATTCGCTGATCGACGCCTTCGTCTTCACCTTCATCCGCAACGTGTCGCCCGATGTCAGCCTGTCGCTGGTGCTCGGCACGCTGTTCCTGAACTTCACCGTGCTGACCGGCTGGTCGGCGCTCTATTTCGGGATCAATTTCTACCTGGTGGTCGAACAGCAGGTCGACGAGATGCGGATGCTGGAGATGCAGGCGTCGTCGGCACAGCTCGCCATGCTGCGCTATCAGCTGAACCCGCATTTCCTGTTCAACACGCTCAATTCGATCTCGACCCTCGTCCTGCTGAAACAGACCGAGAAGGCGAACGTGATGCTCAGCCGCCTGTCGTCGTTCCTGCGCTACACGCTCGCCAACGAACCGACCGCGCACGTCACGCTGGAGCAGGAGGTTGAAACCCTCAAACTCTATCTCGATATCGAAAAGATGCGGTTCGAAGATCGCCTGCGTACCTGTTTCGACATCGATGCCCGCGTGGCGCACGCGCGGTTGCCGTCGCTGCTGCTGCAACCGTTGGTCGAAAACGCGATCAAATATGCCGTCACGCCGCAGGAGGACGGGGCCGATATCGCGATCACCGCTCGACTGGCCGGGGATCGGGTGCAGATCGCCGTGTCCGATACCGGGCCCGGCTTGATCGACAGACCGAAGCGGCCGACGCTTTCCACCGGTGTCGGCATTCAGAATATCCGGGACCGGCTGGCACAGGCGTACGGCCCCGACCATTGTTTCGAAACCCGCGCCGGCAACGACGGCGGGTTCGTGGTCGAGATCGAACTGCCCTACCAGACGCAAGACGTTACCAAAGAGGCTGCATGACCATCCGTACCATCCTTGTCGACGACGAATCGTTGGCGATTCAGGGCCTCGAACTGCGGTTGCAGGCGCATGAGGATGTCGAGATCATCGACAAATGCCAGAACGGCCGCGAAGCGATCCGGTCGATCAAGACCCACAAGCCCGACCTCGTCTTCCTCGACATCCAGATGCCGGGGTTCGACGGCTTTTCGGTGGTGCAGGGGCTGATGGAGGTCGAACCGCCGCTGGTGGTGTTCGTCACCGCGTACAGCGACCACGCGATCCGCGCGTTCGAGGCGCAGGCGGTCGATTACCTGATGAAGCCGGTGGAGGAATCGCGCCTCGCCGACACGCTCGACCGCGTGCGCCAGCGCCTGTCCGAAAAGCGGGGCCAGGCCGAGGTCGAGAAATTGAAGGAAGTGCTCGCCGAAGTCGCCCCCGACACCGCGGCGGAGATGGAAGCGGCCGACGGCGCGAACGACGACGCGGTCGGCGCGAACCGCTTCGAAAAGCTCATCAACATCAAGGATCGCGGCCAGATCTTCCGCGTCGATGTCGACACGATCGAGATGATCGAGGCGGCGGGCGATTACATGGTCATCAACACCGGCGACAATTCGCTGGTGCTGCGCGAGACGATGAAGGACCTCGAAAAGCGCCTCGACCCTCGCCGGTTCCAGCGCGTCCACCGCTCGACCATCGTCAATCTCGACCTCGTCAAGCAGGTCAAGCCGCACACCAATGGCGAATGTTTCCTGATCCTCGAATCGGGTTCGCAGGTGAAGGTCAGCCGCTCGTACCGCGACGTGGTGGCGCGCTTCGTCCACTGATGACCGGGCTGACCGTTGCGGCACTCTACCGCTTTACGAAGATTGCTGACCCGCAGGCGGTCCGCGACACGCTGGAAACCGTGCTCGCCGACGCGGGGGTTCGCGGCACGCTGCTGATCGCCCCGGAAGGGGTCAACGGCACCATCGCCGGCAGCGCGGAGGGCATCGCCACCGCGCTCGCCGCGATCCGCGCCCTGCCCGGCTGCGAAGACCTGACACCGAAGTTCAGCCACGCGGCGACGATGCCGTTCCACCGGCTGAAGGTTCGGGTGAAGCAGGAAATCGTCACGATGGGCGTGCCCGGCACCGATCCGAACCGGATCGTCGGCACCTATGTCGCCCCCGCCGACTGGAACGCGCTGATCGCCGACCCGGAAACGGTCGTGATCGACACCCGCAACGCCTATGAGGTGAAGGTCGGCACTTTTGCCGGCGCGGTCGATCCGCAGACCGACAGCTTCCGCGACTTTCCCGACTGGTTCCGCGCCAATCGCGACACGCTGCTGGCCGGCAAGTCTAAGGTCGCGATGTTCTGCACCGGCGGCATCCGTTGCGAGAAATCCACCGCCTTCCTGAAGGGCGAAGGCGTCGAGGACGTCTATCACCTCGACGGCGGCATCCTGAAATATCTGGAGGAAGTGCCCGCGCAGGCGAGTGCGTGGGAGGGCGAATGCTTCGTCTTCGACGAACGCGTCGCGGTCGGCCATGGGCTGACGCAAGGCACCCACGCGCTATGCCGCGGCTGCCGCATGCCGGTCAGCCCGGAAGAGCGCACGTCACCGTTGTTCGAGGAAGGCGTACAATGCCCCGCCTGCGCCGGCACCCGCGACGCCGCGACGCTGGCGGCGAAGGCCGAACGGCACCGACAGGTGATGCTGGCCGCCAGACGCGGCGAACAGCATGTGGGTAAGCGGATGGCGCGGGAAGCCTAGCCTCCACAATCCGCGCCACGAACGTCACCCCAGCGCAGGCTGGGGTCTCTCCGTAATCAGGCGCGCTCCTCGCCGCAGGAGGCCCCAGCCTTCACTGGGGCGACGCCCTCTATTACTCCGCCTCGCCGCCCTTCGTTTCGTCCGCAGGCGCATCCGCACCCTCGGCCGGCGTCTGGAAATAGGCCTCGACCGGGCCCGACAGCTTGATGGTCAGCGGCTGGCCCTTGCGGTCGACCTTCTTGCCGAGGCCGACGCGGATCCAGCCTTCGGAGATCGAATATTCCTCGACATCGTTGCGCTCGGCGCCCTTGAAGCGGATGCCGATGCCGCGCTCCAGCACGGGCTGGTCGAAATGCGGGCTGCGCGGATTGATCGAGAGGCGATCGGGGGGCGTATCAGTCATGGGCGCGGCCCATGCCGCAAAACGCCGCGCCCGCCAAGCGGAAAGGGCGGAGGACATGCTCCCCCGCCCCGCCGCATGTCGTGCGGTCAACAATCAGTTACAGACGCGCACGCGCACCGTCTGGTCGTAATAGGGGTCGTAGCGCCGCTCGACCCAGCACCGCTGATAGTTGTTGTAGCGATAGGCGTAATAGCCGTCGTTCGGATAATAGCCCCGCTGACGATAGAAGCGGTCGTCGTAATTATAGGCATAGCCCCGGTCGCGATAATAGCGATCGCGGAACCGCCGGTCGTTCGCGCTCGACGCCAGCGCCGCGCCGATCGCGAGGCCCGCAATGCCGGCGACGACCGCCGCACCGCCATTGTCGCGGCCCCGGTGCCAGCCGCGGTCGTAGCCACGGTCCCAGCCATAGCCGCGGCGCCACTGTGCATCGGCCGGCGCGGCAGCGGTCAGCGCCGTCGCGGCCAGCGACAACCCCAGGCCCGCCTTGGTCAGCAAGCTATTCATGCCAATCTCCTCAACCTGCGTGGGGGCCAGCAAGGCCCTTGTCACGACGACGCATCTGCGCCGATGATCGAATCGATAGCACCGGGCGACTGAACGGACGCGGAACCGGCCATTCACCGGCGGTTTAGGGAAGGGGTAACCATGGCGCACTGGCTGTTGAAGTCCGAACCCGACAGCTATGGCTGGGACGATCTGGTCCGCGACGGCGGCACCGAATGGGACGGGGTGCGCAACCACGCCGCCGCAAAGCATCTGCGCGCGATGGCGGTCGGCGACGACGCGATCTTCTACCATTCGGGCAAGGACAAGGCGGCGGTCGGCATCGCGCGCATCGCCCGCGCGGCGCAGGCGGATGGCGACGAAGGCTGGGTGTCGGTCCGCGTGGAGCCCGACCGCTCCCTGCCCCGCCCCGTGACGCTGGCGGCGATGAAGGCGGCGGTCGGGTTGCAGGACATGGCGATGCTGCGCCAGTCGCGGCTGTCGGTGTCGCCGGTGACGGACGGGGAATGGACGGCGCTGATGCGTTTGGCGGGGGAGTAGCGACTTCTCTCCAACAACCCCGTTTGGTTCGAGCAGCTTCGAGCCTGTCGAGAAGCGGCCGTCGAGAACTCCCCGTTTGGGGCAAGGCGTTCTCGACAGACGCTTCTCGACTACGCTCGAAGCTGCTCGAACCAAACGGAGAAAACCAACCCCCACCGTTCGTCCTGAGTAGCCGCTGAGCCTGTCGAAGCGGCGTATCGAAGGACCGCCCCAAATGCTTCGATACGAGCCTTCGACTTCACTCAGTCTCTACTCAGCACGAACGGAGTGGCGGAGCCTCAAGCCCCCTCCACCCGCGCCAACCGCGGCGACAACACATGCACCAGCAGCAACGCCACGAAATACGCCGACCCGGCAACGAAGAACAACGGCGCATAGCTGCCGATGCTGTCCAGCACATAACCGGCGTACTTCGCCATCAACATGCCGCCGACCGCGCCGACCGTCCCGCCGATGCCGACGACCGACCCCACCGCCGCGCGCGGGAACAGGTCGGACGGCAGCGTGTAGAGGTTCGCCGAAAAAGCCTGATGCGCCGCGGTCGCGATCCCGATCACCAGCACCGCAACCCACAGATTGTCGATCGACTGCGCGAACAGCACCGGCAGCACCGCCACCGCGCAGACGAACATCGTCGCCTTGCGCGCGAAATTGACGGTCCGCCCGCTGGCGATCAGCCGCGACGACAGCCATCCGCCCGCAACGCTGCCCAGGTCCGACAACAGATAGATCGCGACCAGCGGCGGCCCGAAGCTGAGCAGATCGAGGTCGTAGCGGTCGCCCAGATAGCCCGGCAGCCAGAACAGGAAGAACCACCAGATCGGATCGATGCAGAATTTGCCCAGCGCATAGGCCCAGGTCTCGCGCTTCGTTACCAACCGGCGCCACGCGATCGGCTGCACCGGATCGGCCGGGTCCTGCTCGATCCATGCCAGTTCGGCCGTCGACAGCTTCCTGTGCTCACGGGGGGAACGGTAGAAGGCCAGCCACGCGACCAGCCACACCAGGCTGACGACGCCGGTCACGACGAACGCCATGCGCCACCCATAGGCGAGCGTCAGCACCGGCACCGCCAGCGGGGTGATGATCGCGCCGACATTGGCCCCGGCGTTGAACACGCCGATGGCAAAGGCGCGTTCCTTGGCCGGGAACCATTCGGTCACCGCCTTGATACCGGCGGGGAAATTGCCCGCCTCGCCGACGCCCAGACCGAAGCGCGCCATCGCGAATTGCGTCACGCTATACGCGCCGCCATGGGCGATATGCGCGACCTGCCAGATGACGAAGGCGACGGCATAGCCCATGCGCGCGCCGATCACGTCGACGATCCGCCCGAACCCGATATAGCCGATCGCATAGGCCATCTGGAAAAAGAAGATGACGTTGGCGAAATCGGTTTCGGTCCAGCCAAGGTCCTTGGACAGGGTGGGTTTCAGCACCCCGATCATCTGCCGGTCGACATAGTTGATGACCGTCGCCATGAACAACAGCGCGACGATCCCCCAGCGATAGCGGCCCGCGCGCGTCGCCGCACGTTCGATGCCGTCAGCCTGCTCCGTCATTCCACGCCTCCGCTTGCATCCTCTGCGGATCGGCCCGTCTGTCGGGGCCGATTCCGCGGTGTTGGTTAGGGGTGACGGCTCGCTGCTTCACCGTACCCCCGCGCAGGCGGGGGTCCAGAGCCACGAGATCAAGCCGTCGCGATCAGGAACCCTGGACCCCCGCCTGCGCGGGGGTACGGTCTGAATCCGCCGCACCGCCCGCCGCCACGATCCCGCACGCGACGCGCATCGCCCCGAACTCCGCCTCGAACCGCTGCCCCGGCCGGATCTGGTGCACGCCCGTCACCGCGCCCGACGACACCCAGGTCCCCGGCGTCAGCGGCACCCCGCGCGCGGCGAGGCAGTCGACCAGGAACGCCACCGCGCCGATCGGCCCGTCGAGCATCGTCCGCGCGGTCGCCGTGCCGACCACCGCGCCGTCGATCCGCGATTCCACCGGCCAGTCGAGAAAGCCCAGTTCGCGCCAGCCGGGCACTTCCGCCCCGATCAACAGCCCGTAATTATTGCCATAATCGCTGATCGTGACCAGCGGCCCGTCGGCATTGATCCCGGCATAGGGCGAACTGGCGATCTCGATCCCGACATGGACCGCATCTACCAGGTCCAGCGCCTCGTCCAGCGACAGCCCGGTCCGCCCCGGCTCCGGCGCCCGGCCGATCCGCACGCAATATTCCGCTTCGGCCGCGGCAAAGCCGTCGGCGATCACCGCCATTGCGCCCGCCTCCGTGCCGACGACCTGATCGGCGAAGATCGGCCCGGCCAGCCGGTTGGCACCCAGCGCGGTGTCCAGCGGCGCGTTGATCCGCCCGACCTTCCATCCCGCGACCGTGCGGCCGTCGATGGCGATCGCGCGGTCCTGAATGGCATAGGCCTCGGCCAGCGTCGTCGGCGCCTCCCCCGGATAGGGCGACAGGCCCACCGCCTGCCGCCGTGCCGTCACGAACGCCTGCGCGATCCGATCGCGATTACCCATGCCCCACAGCCTCTCTCAAATCCGCGATCGGCGTATAGGAAACCGGTGTCACACGCAAGGCGGCGAAATCGTCCTTCGGGACATTGGCGGATCGTTCCGGTCAAGCTATCGAAGCTGCATGAAGAAAACCGGCCAGCCGACCATCAACGACGTCGCCCGACTGGCCGGAGTCTCGAAAAAGACGGTCAGCCGGGTCATCAACCAGTCGCCGCTCCTGAATGGAGAGACGCGGGACAAGGTTCAGGCGGTCATCGCCGACCTCGGCTACATTCCCAATCCTCAGGCGCGCGCGCTGGCACTGCGCCGCAACTTCCTGATCGCGCTCATCCACGACAATCCCAATGCGCAGATGGTGTTGCGCGTGCAGCAGGGCTTGCTGGAGGTGTTGCGCGACACCGAATTCGAACTGCTCGTCCATCCGGTCGATCGGGGCGCGCCCGACATGCGCGACGAAATCCGCCGCTTCCTCGAACGGCAGCGTCCCTATGGCGTGATGCTGCTCCCGCCCATTTCCGAAAACGACGCGCTCGCGGCGCTGTGCGCGCAGATCGGCTGCCGCTATGTCCGCATGGGGTCCGCCGCGTTCGACGATCCCGCCCACATGGTCTCGTCGAACGACCGGGAGGCGGTGCGCGGCGCGATCGATCATCTGCTCGCCGCCGGCCATCGCCGCATCTGCATGATCGCCGGCCCGCACGGCTTCCGCTCCGCCTTCGAACGGCAGCAGGGGTATGAAGCGGCGATGGAGGCGGCGGGGCTCGGCGTGCAGCGCACCTGGATCGCGCAGGGCGACTATACCTTCGAATCCGGCATGCGCGCGGCCGAACGGCTGCTCGACCTGTCGCCGCGTCCGACCGCGATCTTTTCCTCGAACGACGAAATGGCCGCAGGCGCGCTGCACATCGCGCGGCAGCGCGGGCTGGACGTGCCGGAAAACCTGTCGATCGTCGGGTTCGACGATACCTCGATCGCCTCGCACCTCTGGCCGCCGCTCACCACGGTCCGCTGGCCGATCGCCACCATGGCCCGCGCCGCCGCGCTGAAGCTGATCGGCGACGATGACGACGAACCCGACGCCGACGCCCCCCCGGCGGAAGAGACGATGTTCGTCTCGACCCTGATCCGCCGCGCCTCGGTCGCCAAACCGCAGGAGTAACTTGCGGGGAAGAATGACACCGATTACCTTGCCTCGATAGCGTCGCTCCGGCGCAGGCTGGAACATCCCTCCGCAAGCGCGCCGTCAGCCGCACGCACGGAGTCAGCGCGACGTCGAAGGGAGAGGACCCATGCACCATCTACCGATCGCCCGCCGCGACCTGATCGCCGGCGCCGCCGCACTGGCGCTGGTCCGCCCCGCCCGCGCCGCACCGCGCACCGCCGACCCCGTCGTCACCGCGCCGGCCGGACGCTGGCGCGGAACCACCGAAGCTGGCGTCCACGTCTTTCGCGGCATCCGCTACGGCGTCGACCCGACCCGCTTTCGATTTCAACCCGTTACGGCGCCCGCTCCGTCCCGCGACACGCTGGCCGCGACCGATTTCGGGCCGTCCTGCCCGCAACGTGCCAACATCGACGACCAGAATGAGGATTGCCTGTTCCTCAACGTCTGGACCCCCGATGCCCGGCGCGGCGCCAATCGCCCGGTCATGGTCTATTTCCATGGCGGCGCCTACACGACCGGCACGGTGGTCGATCCGCTGGTCTACGGCCACAAACTGGCGGCGGACGGCGACGTCGTGGTGGTGACGGTCAACCACCGGCTGAACGCGCTGGGCTATCTCTATCTCGCCCGGCTCGACCCGCGCTTTCCCGACAGCGGCAATGTTGGACAACGCGATCAACTGCTCGCACTACGGTGGATACGCGACAACATCGCCACCTTCGGCGGCGATCCGTCCCGCGTCATGCTGTTCGGCCAGTCGGGCGGCGGGGCGAAGATCGCGACCCTCCTGGCGATGCCCGACGCCACCGGCCTGTTCCACGCCGCCGCGACCATGAGCGGCCAGCAGGTCACCGCCTCCGGCCCCCTCAACGCCACCCGCCGCGCCCAGGCATTCCTCGCCCGGCTCAAGGCCACCCCCGCCGAAGCCGCGACCCTGCCGATCGCCCGCCTGGTCGACGCATTGGCGGCCGAGGACCCGATCCTCGGCGGCGGGGTCTATATGGGGCCGGTGCTCGACATGCGGTCGCTTCAGCGCCATCCCTTCTGGCCCGACGCCCATCCGCTCGGCCGCCATATTCCGTTGATTCTAGGGAATACCCGCGAGGAGACCCGCGCCTTCATCGCGCCGCAGCCGGACCTCCACTGGACCAATCTGGCCGAACGCATCGCCCCGCAGCTGCGCGTCGACGCCCCGCCCGAATGGGTCGTCGCCCAGTATCGCGCGCAATTCCCGGCGATGACGCCGGAGGATATCCTCTACCGCGCGACCACCGCCGGGCGCAGCTGGCCGGGACAGGTGATCGAGGCGGAGGCCCGCGCCGCCGCCGGTTCGCCCGCCTGGGTCTACCAGCTCGATTATGCCTCGCCCGTCCGCCCCGGCGGCCGCGCTGCGCATACCGACGACATTCCGCTGGTGTTCGGCACGCTCGACGCCCCCGGTTCGATGAGCGGCACCGGCCCCGCCGCCCGCGCCCTGTCGCAGCGGATGATGGCCGCCTTCGTTTCGCTCGCCACCCATGGCAATCCCGGCCGCGACTGGCGGCACCACACCCTGCCGACCCGCGCGACGATGGTGTTCGACACCACCAGCCAGGCGGTCAACGACCCCCGCCGCTGGGAACGCGAACTCTTCGCCCGCTTCCCCTATATTCAGCCGGGAACCTAGCGTTTGATCCCCCTGCATCGAACCAGACGTCATCCCAGCGCAGGCTGGGATCTCCCGGTGATGGCACGCGGCAAGAGCCGCTTGACACCCCAGCCTTCGCTGGGGTGAGGCTTCCAATCGGATGGATCAGGCCCTTACCGCACCGGCATCGCCAGCGGATAGGCGATCGTCAGCGCCAGCGGCTTGGCCCCACGCTGCGCGATCCCGACCTCGGCCCCGGCATAGAGATAGACGGTCGTGCCCGCCGCCACCCGGCGCGTCACGCCGTCGCTGGTCACGTCGCCCTCGCCCGACAGCAGCTGATACACCTCGTCATGGTCGATGCGGTGGACGCCGATCGCGGCGCCCTTGTCCAGCGTGCGGCGGCGGAACTCCATCGTCCGGCCGGGCACGCGGTCGGTGATCCGCCAGGCGGTGCTCATGCCGATCTTTCCATGCGGCGGCGCCTCGCGCACCCGCGTCGTCGCCTCGTCGATCACGACCATGGCCGGCGCCTTGCCCCGACCGGTCGCCCAGTCGAGCGCTCCGCCGACATGGGCGAGCACCCGCGCATCGGCCCAGCTCTCCTTGCGGTGGCCAAGGCCGGAGTAGACCACCCGCCCCTGCCCGACCCGGTGTGCCCACGCCAGCGGCTTCGGGTTCACGTCGCTCGCCCCGATCGACTGCGGATCGAACGTCAGCAGCTGATCGAGATCGGTCGACAGGTCGCGAAAGCCGTACCATTCGTCGGCAATGCGGAAGCGCTCGGGCAGGCCGTCGATCGCCGGATGCCGCTCGGCCGATCGCATCACCTCCGCCTCCGGCACACCCGGCGGATGCTGCGCGAAGCGCCCGCCGATCATCCGCGCATACCAGGGCCAGCTATAGTGCGAATCGGCTGCCGCATGGATCGCGACGATCCCGCCGCCGCCTTCGACATAGCGTTGCAGCGCGTCCCGCCGCGGCCCCACGAACCATTCGCTCTCCGGGCGTTTCGGGTCGGTCGTGGTCGATACCAGCACGATCGCGGCATAGTCGAGCGGACGGTCGAACACCGCCGGATCATCGCTCGCCACCGGCTCCAGCCCTCGCGCGCGCGCCATCTGCGTCAGTGCGACGACGGCGACCGGAATCGAATCATGCACGAACCCGGTCGCGCGGTGGAACAGCAGCACGCGCTCTGCCGCCTGTCCCGGCACCGCGAACAGCAGCGCCAGCAGCGCGACGATCAGCCGCACGATCATTGCCGCATCGCCCGGTCGCGCGCCGACAGCGATTCCTGGATCGGCCCCTTCTGCCCCGGATAGCGTCCCGATTTCGGCTCCATCGTCACCAGATCCCATTCCGCCTCGACGAACGGCGCCGCAGTCGGCACCGGATGGGGATATTCGCTCACCTCGCGTTCGTCGTCGATGATCTTTCCACGCCCCTCGGCGACGAAGAACAGCACGCGGATGTCGTCGGCATCGCGGTCCCATGGCCGCGCGCCGGCATTGGCCAGCACATGCGTCTCGACATCCTGCGCCGGCAGCACCGGCAGCCCGGTCGGCCAGACCGGCGGGGTCTTCGCCTCGATCAGCTTCGCCCGCGTCACGCCATAGCGGCCGAACATCGGCAGCGGATTGCCATGCTTGTCGACCGCCACGTTATCGCGCCCGTGATAGCGCAGGTCGCCATCGCCGCCGAGCATCAGGAACGGCAGACCGGCATCGGTCGACGGCCCGGCGCGCATCACATTGCCGACCGCCGACAGCTTGCCCTCCTGATAGTCATGCCCGGCCCATTCCAGCGCCATCAGGTTGTAATGCACCGCCCGCGTGCCGGGGTCGTAGATCAGGTTATTGACCACCGCCGCCTGCACGCCGCCCTTCAGCAGCGGGCTGCGTTCGACATTATGGGCATAGATGTTGCGCCAGATCAGCACGCCGGTCGCGTTGTCGTGGATCAGCGACCCCTTGCTGTGCTCGCCCTTGGGATGGCTGGCATCGGCAAGGCCCTCCGACAGCAGGTTGTAGCTGAAGGTGATGTTATGGCTGGTCCCACGCCGCCAGTCGTCGGGTGTCGCCCCCTCGAACCGTGGACCGGAGGCGGAGAGATTCTCGTCCAGCGCCCAGCTCATCGTGCAATGGTCGACGATGACGTTGCGCGCCGACACGGTGTTCATCGCGTCGACCTCCCACCCCGACCGCTTGGGCTGTCCGTCGAGGCCCGGGCGCACGCGCAGGTGGCGGACGATCACGTCATGCGCGCGAATGTCGATCCCGCCGCGGATCAGCGTGATGCCGGGCGACGGCGCGGTCTGTCCGGCGATGGTCAGGAACGGTTCGGTGATGGTCAGCGTGGTGCGGCCGAGATCGATCACCCCGCCCACCTCGAACACGACGATGCGCGGCCCCTTGGCCTCCAGCGCAGCCTTGAGCGAACCGGGCCCATCCGCCGCCAGCGTCGTCACGCGGAGGATGCGTCCGCCACGCCCGCCGGGCGTCGCCGCCGCCCATCCCTGCGCGCCGGGAAACGCGCTAACCCCCGAAGACACCGCGACATTCTGTGCCTGAGCGACCGGCGTGGCCAAAGCGAATGGCAACAGCCCGTATAGGGCCAGGGCAATCCGTCGGTTCATATTGATTTCCTCTCCGCGCGCTTCTTGACAGCTTCGTCGTGACGGCACAATGTCGCGTTGACACCGGTTTCTCAAGCCGAAAACGGCGAAACCGGATTCTCGCGGCGAATCATACCATCGCGAGGAGGATCGACGGAGGCGCGGGCCGAACCGGGAACCGTGTCGCCGAAAGCAGATGGCCGGAGCAGGAGCAATAATGCTCCCGGTGTCATCGGGCAGGGAGAGGGATTGCCATGGAAGTTCGCACCGACCGCCGCCTCATTCGCGCGCTACTTGCCGCGACGTCGCTCATCGCCGTTGCCGGCGCAGCCCACGCACAGGACGCACCCGCCCCCGCCGAACCGGCCCAGACGGCGGACGATGCCGAGGGCGAGATCGTCGTCACCGGGTTTCGCGCGTCGCTGAATGCCGCGCTGAACGTGAAGCGTACGTCGGTCGGCGCGGTCGATGCGATCGTGGCGGAGGATATCGCCAAATTCCCCGACCAGAACCTCGCCGAATCGCTCCAGCGCATTCCTGGCATCGCGATCCAGCGCGACGGCGGCGAAGGCCGCGCGATCACCGTTCGCGGTCTCGGCGCGCAATTCACCCGCGTCCGCGTCAACGGCCTCGAAACCGTCACCACGTCGAGCGACGGCGCCTCGGCCAATCGCGACCGGTCGTTCGACTTCAACGTCTTCGCATCCGAACTGTTCAGCTCGATCGTGGTACACAAGACCGCTTCGGCCGATCTGGACGAAGGGTCGCTGGGCGCGGTGGTCGACCTGAACACCGGCAATCCGCTGGCCGGCAAGACCGGCGTGACCATCGCCGCCTCCGCCGTCGCGAACTATAACGACCTGTCGAAGACGGTCGGACCGCGCTTCGCCGGCCTGATCGGCTGGAAGTCGCCCGACGGGACGCTCGGCGCGTCGGTTTCCGCCGCCTATCAGGATACCCGCACCAAGGAGATCGGCAACAACACCGTCCGCTGGGCGCAGGCGCGCTTCGATTCGGTCGACGGCACGCGCTGCTGGACCGCGCCGAACCGGGGCGGCACCTATATCGCCAGCGCCGCGTGCGACCGTGCCGCTCTGTCCTTCCACCCGCGCATCCCGCGCTATGGTGAGGTCGAGCATAGCCGCGAGCGATTGGGTCTGACCGGCAGCGTGCAATGGTCGCCGACCGATGCGACCAAGGTGTCGATCGACGGCCTCTATTCGCGCTTCCGCGCCGACCGTCGCGAGAAATGGGGCGAGGTGCTGCTGCGCTCCAACGAGCGGCAGATCGACGTGCTCAACCCGACTCATGACGACAACAACAACATGGTGTCGGCGACGCTGAACGACGCGTGGGTGCGGACCGAGCATTTCTATCGCCAGTCGCAGACCGAATTCTACCAGATCGGCGGAACCTGGGATCAGGACGTCACCGACAAGTTCCGCTTCACCCTGCTCGGCGGCTATTCCAAGTCCGACGCCAGCGTGCCGGTCGAAACGACCCTCGTGTTCGACGACCGCGATGCCCAGGGCTATCGCTACGATTACAGCGACAAGAATTCGCCGCTGCTCGCGTTCGGCACCAGCGTCACCGATCCCGCGAATTTCCAGCTGGCCGAAATCCGCGACCGTCCCTCGGACGTGGTGAACCAGTTCAAGACCGCGCAGTTGCGCACCGAATGGGACGTGGCGGAGGGGTTCCAGGTCCGCGTCGGCGGCATGTGGCGGCGCTACGACTATGACATCACCGCCTTCACCCGCGACACGGCGGTGTGCGGCAATGGCGGGCGCGATCTGGTGCTGGGCACCATCACCTGTTCGGCCAGCACCGCGTTCGGCCCGAGTGCCGTTTATGGCTTCCAGGCGACGCCGCAGCTGTCGGAGCTGTTCACGCTGCGGGGGGCAAAGGCGCCGGCGGGCACCACGACCCAATGGCTGATCCCGAACCTCGACGCCGCGACGCAGTTCACCGGGCTGTACGACCGTCCGCTCGCGCTCGACGTCGGCAATAACCGCGGCGTCGTCGAGGAGACAAAGGGCGGCTATCTGCAATTCGATGCCAAGGGCACGGTCTTCGGCCTCGAATATGCCGCCAATGCCGGTATCCGCTATGTCCGCACCGACCAGTCGTCCTATGGTATCAACAGCGGCGTCAACGTGACGGTGAAGCGCGATTACGAGGACTGGCTGCCCTCGATGAACGTCGCGCTGTACCCGACCAGCGACATCATCGTGCGCGGCGCGATCGCCAAGGTCATCACCCGCCCGTCGCTCGGCAACCTGACGCCGGGCGGGTCGGCCGACGGCTTCAACTTCCGCGTGACCAGCGGCAATCCGTTCCTCGAACCGTTCCGCGCGACCAATTACGACCTTGCCGCCGAATGGTATTTCGCGCCGCAATCGGCCTTCTCGGTCGCGCTGTTCCGCAAGGATATTGCGAGCTTCCCGGTCGCCGTCACGCGCAGCGGCACCTTTACCGAAACCGGTCTGTCGCCCTCGGTCCTCGTCCCCTCCTCGCCCGCCGCGGTGAACCCGGCGCTACAGGGACAGGATATCTGGACCATCGCGACGACGACCAACGGCACCGGCGCGACGCTGGACGGGATCGAGATCGCGTTGCAGGCGCCGTTCCGCTTCCTGCCCGGCGTTTTGCGCAATTTCGGCGGCATCGTGAACGCGACCTTCGTCCGGTCGGAGGCCGATTATACGCAGCAGGCGCCCGCGACCGTTCCCGGCGGCGCGCTGCCGACCGTTACCCGCACCGAAACCCTCTACAATGTGTCGAAGCGACAGTTCAACGCGACGCTCTATTACGAAGACGCGAAGTTCAGCGCGCGGACCTCGGTCGCCTATCGCGGGCCCTATGTCGATGGCGGGTCGGGCACCGGCAACATCTTCGAAGGGTATGATTCGATCGCCAATGTCGATGCGTCGATCCGCTACAAGCTGACCGACTTCCTCGAACTGTCGCTGGAGGGCACGAACCTGACCGATGCCTATCGCCGCCGGATCGTCGACGTCGATGCGCGCCGCAATTACGAGAACAACCATTTCGGGCGCACGCTGCTGGTCGGCGCGCGGGTGAAGATGTGAGCACCCTCTCGCGCCGGGGGGTGATGGCGGGCGCGGCGCTGGGCGGAGCACTGTCCGCCCTGCCTGCCACCGGACTGGCGACCCCGGTCGCCGCCCCCACGCCCCGGCGCGGCTATGACAACCAGCGGATCGCCGATCTCGGCGACGGACGGTTCCTCAACCCGCTGATGGCGGGCGACCATCCCGATCCGACGATCCTGAAGGACGGTCGCGATTATTACATGACCTTCTCGACCTTCGATTCCTATCCCGGGCTGGTCATCTGGCATTCGCGCGATCTGGTGAACTGGACCCCGCGCACGGCGGCGCTCAGGACCAATATCGGGGCGGTCTGGGCGCCCGAGCTAACGAAGCACAAGGGCCGCTATTACCTCTACGTGCCCACCAAGAACCCGACGACCAGCTGGGTGATCTGGGCCGATCATATCGACGGGCCATGGTCGGAACCGATCGACCTGAAGCTGCCCGACCATATCGATCCGGGCCATGCCGTCGGAGAGGACGGGTCGCGCTGGCTGTTCCTGTCGGGCGGCGACCGCATCCGCCTGTCCGACGACGGGCTGTCGACGGTGGGCACGGTCGAGCATGTCTACGACCCGTGGCGCTATCCCGATACGTGGGATGTCGAGGGGTTCAGCCCGGAGGGACCGAAGGTCACAAGGCGCGGCGACTGGTTCTATCTCGTCACCGCCGTCGGCGGTACGGCCGGGCCGCCGACCGGCCATATGGTGATCGCCGCCCGTTCGCGATCGATCCATGGCCCGTGGGAGCATCATCCCGGCAACCCGATCGTCCGCACGACCTCCCTGCAGGAAAAATGGTGGTCGCGGGGGCACGCGACACTGGTCGAGGGACCGGACGGCAGCTGGTGGTCGGTCTATCACGGCTATGAAAATGGCTATTGGACGCTTGGGCGACAGACGTTGCTCGATCCGGTCGAATGGACGCCCGATGGCTGGTTCCGCATGACCGGCGGCGACCTGTCGCGCCCGATCGCGAAACCGCGCGGCGGACAGGCGGTGCGGCACGGCCAGCCGCTGACCGACGATTTCGGCACGCTGGCGCTCGGCACCAAATGGAATTTCTTCCGTCCGACGCCCGAGGATCGCGCGCGGGCGCGGGTGCAGGACGGCGCGCTGCTGCTCGATGCGAAGGGCAAGGCGCCATCGGACGGTGCGCCGCTGCTGCTGATCGCCGGCGACACCAGCTATCGCTTCGAATGCGATATCGAGATCGCGCCGGGCGGAACCGCCGGGCTGATCCTGTTCTACGACGACCAGCTCTATTGCGGTCTCGGCTTCGACGAACAGCGCTTCGTCACCCACCAATATGGCATCGAACGCGGGCGGCCGGCCAATCCGCTGGGCAAACGGATGCGGATGCGCGTCACCAACGACCGGCATATCGTGTCCTTCCATACCAGCGGCGACGACGGCAGGACATGGCAGCGCTTCGACCGGGGGATGGAGGTGTCGGGCTATCACCACAATGTCCGCGGCGGCTTCCTGATGCTGCGGCCGGGGCTGTACTCGGCTGGCGCCGGCACCGCCCGCTTCCGCGACTTCCGGTTCACCGCGCTGTAGGCCCAAGCGCCACCAGCCACCCCGTCACCCCGGACTTGATCCGGGGTGACGTTGGTGTTCAGGATTAAGGCAGTCTCCCACAACCCCCTTGCCGCCCGTCCGATAACCCGCCACCACCTCTCGCGAAGGGAATGGCGATGAACGACGGCGGCACGCAGCACGGCCTTTCGCGCCGGTCGATGACCATCGCCGCCTTTTCGACGGTCGTCGAATGGTACGACTTTACCCTCTATCTCTATCTGGCGACCGTGCTGTCGCGCGTCTTCTACGGCGGCGGTACGACGTCGCTGGCGGTGACGCTGGGCGGGTTCGCCGTATCCTATCTGATGCGACCGCTGGGCGCGCTGGTGTTCGGGCAGGTCGGCGACCGGTTCGGGCGGCGGCGGATGATGTTGCTGTCGATGGCGCTGATGACGCTCGCCATGCTCGGCATCGCATTGCTGCCGACGCGCGACGCGATCGGGCCGGCGGCGGGATGGCTGTTGCTCGCCTTGCGCTGCGTCATGGCCTTCTCGGTCGGCGGCGAATATACCGGGGTCGTCGCCTATCTCTACGAAGGCGCGCAGCCCGAACGGCGCGGGTTCATCACCTCCTCGGCATCGGCGGCGAGCGAGGTCGGCGGGCTGCTCGCGGTCGGCATCTCGGCGGCGGTCGTCTCGTGGCTGACCGCGGTGCAGCTGGAGACATGGGGCTGGCGCATCCCCTTCTTCATCGGCGCGGCGCTGGCCGCGACCATCGGCATCGCCCGCTCGACGCTGCAGGAATCGCCCGAGTTCGAACGCCAGCAGCGGGCAGGGTCGATCCCCGCCAACCCGATCGGCCATGCGCTGACCCATCACCGCGCGGCGATCGCGCGCGGCTTCGCCATCTCGGCGCTGGGGTCGATCACCTATTATGTCGGCATCGTCTATGTGCCCTCCTTCCTGACCAGCACCGGCGCGATGGGCGAAGGCGATGCGCTGTGGCTGGCGACCGCCGCCGCCGTGATGGTGATCGCGGTCACGCCGCTGGTCGGGCTCCTGTCCGACCATGTCGGGCGCAAGCCGGTGCTGATCGCCATCTGCATCGCCGCCGCGATCCTGCCGATGACGATGTTCGCGTGGATGGCGGGTGCCGGTTCGTCAGCGCTGATCGGCGCGCTCGTGCTGGCGGCCCTGGGCGGGGCGATGAGCGCGGTCGGCGCGGTCGCGACCGCCGAACAGCTTCCCGGCGAAGGACGGCTGAGCGGCCTCGCGCTCGGCGCCACGGCGGCCACCGCGATCTTCGGCGGGCTGACCCCGCTCGTCTCGCACTGGCTGCTGGAATCGACCGGATGGGTGATGGTGCCCGGCGCGATGATCGCGGTCGTGGCGCTGGCGGTCGCTCCGGCGCTGCTGACCCTGCGCGCAGCCCCGCACGCTCCGATCCGCGATTAGAATTTGACGCGGTTCGCGGAACATGGCTTCCCCATCGGCATGACCGAACCGCAACCCCATACCACGACGCTCGGCCGGCTGGTCGGCTATCGCCTGCGCCGCGCCTCCGCCGTCTTCGCCAGCGACTTCGCCGTGACGCTGGAGGGCACCGGTATCCGCCAGATCCCGATGGGCATCCTGGCGGTCGTCGCCGACAATCCGGGAATCAACCAGGGCACGGTCGGCCGCCTGCTGGGGATCAAGCGCGCCAATATGGTGCCGCTGATCAACGAACTGATCGAGGCGGGGCTGATCGTCCGCGAAACCGACCCGACCGACCGCCGCGCCTTCACCCTCGGCATGTCGGCGGAGGGGCAGCGCATGCTGACCGAATGCGTCGCACGGATCGAGGCGCACGAGGAGCGGCTGCTGTCGGGCTTCACCGCTGCGGAAAAGGCGACCCTGCTCGACCTGCTGGAGCGGATCGAACAGCGCGCGGTGACGACCGACTGAGCCAATTCCGTCGTCACCCCGGGCTTGACCCGGGGTGACGTTGAGGGATTGGGCATTGCCCGGCTCAGTCCTCCGGCGCAACCTCCACCCGCAGCCCGTCGAACACCGTGATCTGGCACGACAGCCGCGACCGCGCGGTGCGATGCTCCGACGCGTCGAGCAAGTCGTCCTCATCCGCCGTCATCGGTGGCAGCAGCGCCATGTCGCCAGCATCGACATAGACATGGCAGGTCGCGCACGAACAGCATCCGCCGCACACTGCCGCCAGTTCGTCGATCCCGCCGTCGCGGATCGCCTCCATCACCGACAGTCCGACCGGCCCATCGATCTCGCGCACCGCTCCGTCGCGAGTCGTCACGGTCAGCATCGGCATCACAACAACTCCTTGAGCGGCACGGCCGCATCGGCCAGCCGCTCGCGCGGCGGCGACGCGCCCTGCTCGACCAGCTTGCGCCCCTGCACATAATCGCGGGTGACGTTCACGCAATCGAGCGCGATCACCTGCCCCCGACGCATATAGACGAGCGAAAAGGCCCGCGTGGCCATGCCGCCCCGGACCACCACATCGTCATGGCCCATCGACAGCCCGACCGTCTGCAACCGCAGATCATATTGGTTCGACCAGAACCAGGGCAGCGCTGCATGGGCCGCCGCCTCGCCGGTCGCGATCAGCGTCGCGACGGTCGCCGCCTGGTCGTTGGCATTCTGCACGCTTTCGACCCGGATGCGCGCATCTTCCGCAAAGCGGTTCGCCTGCACCGCGCAATCGCCGATGGCGAAGATATCCGGCAGCGTCGTGCGGCACCACGCATCGACCTCGACGCCGTTACCGCCCACAGCGCCGGCGGCCAGCAACGGCTCGACCGCCGGCAGGATGCCGATGCCGACGATCACCATCTCGCACGCGAACGCCCCGTCATCGGCGGTCCGCACCGACAGCCCGCCCTGCGCGCCGCGTTCGATACAATCGACCGTCACCCCGGTCCGCAGGTCGACCCCCGCCGCGCGGTGTTCGGCTTCGTAAAAGGCCGACAACGGCGCGCCCGCGACCCGCGCCAGCACGCGGTCCTGCGCTTCCAGCAGCGTCACCTGCTTGCCGAACTTGGTCAGCACCGCCGCCGCTTCCAGCCCGATATAGCCGCCGCCGATGATGCAGACCCGCTGCACCTCGTCCAGCTCGGCCATGATCGCATCGACATCGGCCCGCGTCCGCACGCCATGGATGCCGGGCAGGTCGTGCCCGCTGCACGTCAGCCGCCGCGGGCTGCCGCCGGTCGCCCAGATCAACTGGCCATAGGCGAACGCCTCGCCCGCGGCCGTCTCGACCCGGTGCGCATCGGCATCGACCCGCACCACCCGCCGGCCGAGCAGCAACTCGATCGATCGCTCGGCCCAGAAGGCGAGCGGACGCAGCAGGATGCGCTCGAACGGCTTGTCCCCGGCCAGATATTCCTTCGACAAGGGCGGCCGTTCATAGGGCGGATCGACCTCTTCGCCGACGATCGCGATCGTGCCGGCAAACCCCTTTTGCCGCAGCGCAATCGCCGCCTGCGCACCGCCATGGCCGCCGCCGACGATCAGCACGTCGAACCGGCGCGGGTCCGTACTCATTCGGCCTCGACCTGTTCGCGCGCGATCGCCCGGTCGATCATCAGCCGCGACCGCACGCCACCGGCATCGATGTTCAGTTTCAGCAACTTGCGCTCAGGAAATTGGGTCAGGTTGCGCTGCTGCTGTTCGAGCATGTCGAGATCCTCGGAGAAAATCTTTCCCTGCCCTTCGCGGATCGACTCGGTCAACGCCGCATCGTCCACCGCGAACTGCCGTGCCATGCCCCAGAAATACCAGTGCGACGTCTCGGTCTCGGGCGTGATGAAGTCGACGACGATGCTCGCCGCCTTCTTGGTCACCGGCGCGTCATAGCCACCCTCCCCCTGCAAGGCGACGCCGACCTCGATCATCACATGGCTGGGCAGGCTGAACCGGCATTTCTGCCACCGGTCGACCACCGCATCCTCGGGCAGTCCCGCCCCGCGCAGCGCCATCCGCCAGAAGGGCGGCGCCGTCACCCCGTCCATCACCCGGCTGGTGACGACCTCTTCGGGCGTCACCTCGGTCTTGACCGGCGCCTCGTCGATCTCCTTCTGCCCGATGCTGCTGGCATGGACATAGGTTTCGTGGGTCAGGTCCATCAGGTTGTCGATCATCAGCCGATAATCGCACGCGATATGGAACAGCCCCCCGCCATAGGCCCAGTCGGGGCTTTCCGCCCAGGGCAACGGATGCAGCTTGTCGGCCGATGCCTGTTCGGGATCGCCCGGCCATACCCAGATGAAGCCATAGCGTTCGATCACCGGGAAGTTCTGCGCCGACGGGAACTTGCCGACCTGCTGCCCCGGCATATTGTCCGGCCGTCCTTTGCAGTTGAGCGCCAGCCCGTGATAGCCGCACACGATCGTATCGCCGCGCACGAAGCCGAGCGACAGCGGCGCACCGCGATGCGGGCAGAAATCCTCGAGCGCGACCACGCCGCCGCTCGCCGGACGGAAGAACACCATCCGCCGTCCGGTGATCTGGCGCGCGAGCGGCTTGTCGGTGATCTCGGCGGCGGTCGCGGCGACATACCATGCGTTGACCGGCCAGGTTGTGCGCGGTGCCTGCGGTGCAGCGGCACGCGGCTTGGGCGGGGCTACGAGCGTATCGATGGTCATGTCCTGCTCCTGTCCGGCCGTTCGCGACGGCTCTCGGTTCATGACATGATGCTATCAGTCGGCCCCGCCATAAGCATCGCATATCCCGCTTATACCTAGTATAACTGGTTCACATGCCGCCACTCGACCTGAACCTGCTCCGCGTCCTCGATGCGCTATTCTCGCAAGGCAGCGTCTCCGGCGCCGCCCGCACGCTCGGCCTGACCCAGCCGGGCGTCAGCATTGCGCTGCGCCGCCTGCGCGACCATTTCGGCGACGACCTGTTCGTGCGGCAGGGCGGCGCGATGGTGCCGACCGCGCTGGCGGAGGAATTGCGCGAACCCGTGCTGCGCACGCTCGCGACGATCCAGTCCGAAATCCTACCCGCCGGCCGGTTCGATCCCGCCCGCTCCGACCGCAGCTTCACCATCAGCCTGTCGGATCTGGGCGACCTCGTCTTCCTCCCCGACCTGATGGCGCGGTTGCGGGAGCGGGCGCCGGGGGTGACGGTGCATTCCGTCGCGGCCGATCCCGCCCAGCTGATCGACGGCATGGCGCGCGGCACGGTCGACCTCGCCATCGGTCACCTGACCGACGCCAATTCCGCCAGCCTGTTCGAACAGACGCTGTTCGTGCAGCATTTCGTCTGCCTGGTACGCGGCGACCATCCGACGATCGGCGACACGCTCACCCTCGACCAGTTCCTGGCACTGGACCATATCGTCGTGTCGCAGGAGGGGCGCAGTCAGGAACGCTTCGAACGACAGGTGCGCGAACTGGGCCTCAACCGCCGCATCGCGCTACATTCGCCGCATTTCATGAGCGTGCCGCTGCTGGTCGCCGGGTCGGACATGATCACCGTCGTCCCGCAGGCGGTCGGGCGCATCTATGCCCGGCTGCTGGGCCTGAAACTGTTGCCGCTGCCCTTCACCGTGCCCGGCGTCGAGCTGCGCCAGTTCTGGCACCGGCGCTCGCACACCGACCCGGCGGTGTCGTGGTTGCGCAAGCTGGTCGCCGAATGCTTCATCGGCCGCGATCCGACCCAGGCGCGGGATTCGGTCTTCTGGTCCGATTACAGCGAGTGAGCAGGCGTGCCGTACCCCCGCGCAGGCGGGGGTCCAGAGCCACATGAACGACGGTTCGTGCGTGGTACCCTGGACCCCCGCCTGCGCGGGGGTACGGTGAAGGTGCCAGATGGGAGGAACGACCGGAGCGGCTACGCACCGCCCCGGCCTTCCGCCTCACCGCAAATTCATGCCCAGCCGCACGCCATAGGTGCGCGGCGGATCGTAATTGGCGGTGGTCGAACTCCACACGGTCACCAGCGTGTTGGGCACGCGGCTGTCCTCGACATTGTTGACGAAGGCGGTGATCGAATAGCGGTCGTCCGCATCCTCGAACCGTAAATTCAGGTCGGTCTTGGTGTACGCATCGCGCCGGCTCTGCGCATAATTCTGCACGTCGCTATAGGTCGGCGACTGGGCATAGAAATCGACGCTCGGGATCACCCGCCCGCCGCTCGACAGGTCGAAGGTGTGGGCATAGCTGAACCGCCCGCTCCACTTCGGTGCGTTGGCCAGCCGGTTGCCCGACGCATCGAGGATCAGGTTGGCCGGCAGCGGCCGGAACCCGAACGCCGGGGCGAAGGCGTTGTAATTGCCGCTCGCCGAATTGAGATTGTCCGACGCCGTAGGGAAGGATTTGATCCGCGCGTCGAGGTAGGAGACATAGCCGCCGATCCGGTCACGCGGGGTCGGGCGCAAGCTCGCCTCCAGCTCGATCCCGCGCAACCGCGCCGTCGCGGCATTGGTGGTGACGGCCGATACCTGGTTGGTCAGCGGGTTCAGCACGATGCTGGACACCTGCAGGTCCTTATACTCCATGTTGAAGCCGGTGGCGCTCAGATACAGCTTGCCGTCCATCAATGTGGTGCGGACGCCCGCTTCGTAGTTGGTCACCGTTTCCGGACGGTACTGGCGGAACTGCGGCGCATTGCCGCTCGCCTCCAGCCCGCCGCCACGGAAGCCGGTGCTGACCGTCGCATAGACGAGCGTGGTCGGGCTGACCTCGTAATTGGCGCCGACCTTCCAGCTGATATTGTCGAACTTCGCCTCGGGCCGGTTGGTATCGTTCGACAGCGCAAAGACGAACGGGATGCCGGGGCAGGTCGTGGGCGTAATGTTCTGCCGGTCGATCGTGTCGCCGGGGCACACCAGCTCGATGTTGCGTGCGTTCACCTGTTCCCAGGTCGAACGGATGCCGCCGATCAGCTTGAGGCCCGGCAGGATTTCCAGCGTCCCCTGCCCGAACACCGCCTGCGACTTGGTGCCCTGCCCGCGATAGCTGGTGACGACATCGACGCCGCTGATCGTCGAGATGCCGGTGCCGGTCCCCGCGATCTTCGCGCCGATCAGGTTGTAGACGGTGTTGAACGGCGCGGGCGCGGTGTCGCCAGCATGCAGCAGCCGCGTGCCCGACGGCTGGCGATCCTGATACAGGAACCCGCCGAGCACGAGGTTCAATATGCCGCGGTCGTAATTGACGTTGACCTCATGCGACCAGCTTTCGGTGCGTCGATCGATCGATTCCTGCGAAAACACGCCGGTCGCGGCATCGATGCCGTCGTTCTTCAGCAGCGTATAGCCCGCCAGATAGGTCAGTGAGAGCCCGTCGGCGACCTGCCACCCCAGCCGCGAGCGGGCGGAATAATATTCGAGGTCCATGCGGTTGTCGCGCACCGCCGCCTGTCCGACGTTCAGCGCGTCGGTCTCGATCACCTGCCGCGGCCCGAAGGTGCCAGCGGCCAGATTGCCCTGCGGATAAGTGTTGATGCTGGTCAGGTAGCTCGCCGGAACCGTCCCCTCGTTGCGGCCATAGTTCAGCGACAGCCGCCACGTCACCGGCCCGACGTCGAGCAGCGAGGTGACGCGCAGCCCCGACTGGTCGGTCTTGCCATAGCCGTGCCTTGCGCCGAAATTATCGTCCACCCCGTCATCGACCTGGCGATAGGCGGCAAAGCGCAGCCGCCACGCATCGCTGACCGGCAGATCGACGGCGGCGCGCGCGCGGACTTCGTTGAAGCGGCCGATTTGCAGGTCGGCGGTGACGCCGCGCGTCCTGCGCGGGTCGGCGGTGTTGATGTTGACGACGCCGGCGGTCGCGTTGCGGCCATAGACGGTGCCCTGCGGCCCGCGCAGCACCTCCACCGCGCCCAGGTCATAGAGGCCGAACGACAGCGCCTGTGCCGAGGGTTCGTAGATGCCGTCGATCTGCGTCGCGACCGTCGAATAGCCGCTGAAGCTGTTGTTGCTGCCGATGCCGCGCACCGCGAAGCCATTGGCGCTCAGTTGCAAATTCGGCACGGTGGTCGCCAGCGCGGAGGCCGAATCGACGCCCTGCCGGGTCAGCGAATCCTGCGACACCACGCTGATCGCGATCGGCGCGCGCGACAGGCGTTCGGACGTCTTCTGCCCCGTCACGATGATCTCGCCCACCGCGCTGTCGTCGCTGGCGGCGGTCGCGGTGACCGGGTCGCTCGGCGGCGCGGCATCCTGTGCCCAGGCACCTGCCGGCAACAAGGCGGTTCCCGCCAGCAGCAACGTCCACTTACGCATGATGATCCTCCCATGTCCGTCGTCTTTCGGACGCGAACGGGGATCGGGACCGTCGCGAAACGCGAACGGCCGGCGGTGATCCGCCTGTTCCTCTCCTGCGTTGGCATCCTCCAACTGCAATAGTTCATAACAATATCTAAAATCGTTTGCAAACGCATTCCGCGCAGCGCAGACACGAAGTTATAGAACATATCTAAGCAGCGGGCGGCGGAAGCGGTGGCGGCTGCGGGAGAGGTGGCATGACACTGGAACGGCGGGACGTATTGCGCGGCGTAGCACTGGCCGGGGTGGCAATGGCGCTACCCATCGGTGCCCTCGCCCGCGCTACGGCCGCCCTGCCCGATCCGATCGCGGCGGTCGCCCCCGAACTGCGCGCCGGCGCCCGCCAGATCCAGGCGATGGTCGCCGCCATGCCGCCGATTACGCAAGCCTATAAGACGATGCGCGCCGGGCCCCAGCCGCCGCCCGCGACCGACATTCCCCATGTCGAACGCCGCATTCCGGGTGCGCCGGGCCAGCCGCCGGTGACGATCTACGTCATCAACGCCAGGCCCGGCACCCGCCGTCCCGCCATCCTGCACACCCATGGCGGCGGCTATATCGTCGGGTCGGCCAGCGGATCGATCCTGCAATGCCAGGACCTTGCCCGGCAGCTCGACTGCGCCGTCGTCACCGTCGAATATCGGCTGGCCCCCGAAACCAGCTATGTCGGTTCGGTCGCCGACAATCATGCCGCGCTGCTGTGGCTCCACGCCAATGCCGCCACGCTCGGCGTCGATCCCGCCCGGATCGCGGTGATGGGCGAAAGCGCGGGCGGCGGCCATGCCGCGCTGCTCGCGCTGATGGCGCGCGACCGCCGCAGCGTGCCGCTATGCGCGCAGATCCTGATCTACCCGATGCTCGACGACCGCACCGGCAGCACCCGCACCGTGCCGCCGTTCATCGGGCGGATCGGCTGGGACGCACCGGCCAATGTCTTCGGTTGGCGGTCCTTCCTGGGGCAGGCACCGGGCGGGGCGTCCGTTCCCGCCGCCGGGGTGCCGGCGCGGGTGCGCGACCTGTCGGGCCTGCCGCCGACCTTCATCGGCGTCGGCGGGGTCGACCTCTTCGTCGACGAGGACATGGATTATGCCCGGCGGCTGAACGCGGCGGGCGTGCCGACCGAGCTGGTCGTGACGCCGGGCGCGTTCCACGGCTTCGATGCCGTCGCGCCCGAAACCGGGCTTGCCAAGCGCTTCACCGCCGCCAAGATCGCCGCGCTGCGCCGCGCCTTCGGGATCGATGGCGCGGCGACATGATACTCCGACAGGATATTGCCCATGGCCGCCCTTTCCCTGCCCCTTCGCGCCGCGTTGCTGCTGTCGCTCGCCCTCGGTACGGGCGTCGCCGTCGCGCAGAAACCCGCCGCCATGGCTGAACGCCCCGCCCCGCCCGCCGCATGGACCGCCGCGCCGTTCGTGCCGCTATGGACCGGCACCCCGCCGGGCGGCGGCTTCCGCCCGGTCACGGTCCCGGCCGACAGCCCGGCCACCTTCCTGCGCAATATCGACCGGCCCGGCCTGCGCCTGTTCCGCCCGGCGCGCGCCAATGGCGCGTCGGTGCTGGTCGTCCCCGGCGGCGCCTACGACTTCCTGTCGATCGGCAATGAAGGCGTCGAGATCGCCGAGCGGCTGAACGCGCTGGGCTATACCGTCTATGTCCTTGTCTATCGCCTGCCCGGCGAAGGCTGGGCCAACCGCGCCGACGTGCCATTGCAGGATGCGCAGCGCGGCCTGCGCATGGTCCGCGCCGCCGCGTCGAAGGACGGCCTCGACCCGCACCGGGTCGCGGTGCTGGGCTTTTCGGCGGGCGGGCACCTCGCCGCGACACTCGAAACCGACTTCGCGCAGACCGTCTATCCGGCGCACGACGCCGTCGACCGGATCGATGCCCGGCCCGATGCCGCCGCGCTGATCTATCCGGTGATCGCCGCCGCCCCGCCCTTCACCCATGCGCTCTCCGCCGAACGGCTGCTGGGCAAGAAGCCGAGCGCAGCGGCGATCGCCCGCCGCTCGCCCGCCGACCATGTCACCGCCACGACCCCGCCGACCTTCCTGCTGCACGCGATGGACGATGGCGCGGTCGTGCCCGACAACAGCATGGCGATGATGGCCGCGCTGCGTCGCGCGGGTCGCCCGGTCGAGGCGCATTTCGCGGCGGAGGGCGGCCACGGCTTCGGCGTCGGCTCCCCCACCCTGCCGGTCGGGCACTGGGTCGAGACGTTCGACCACTGGCTCCAGCGCCAGTTCGCCAAGACCGGTTGACGCCGGCAACCCACGTTAGATATATAACATAACAATATTCGGAGTGGATATAGGATGGTCGATTCGATGACGGACGGCTGGACACGGCGCGCGATGCTCGGCGCCTCCGCCGCGCTGGCCGGATCGGCGGCGCTCCCCGGCGGCGCGGCGGCGGCAACCCCCGAACGGCTGACCAGCATCGGCCTGACCTTCGTCTATGAAGCGATCGTGACGCTGGGCAAGGCGGAGGAGGTCGGCGCGACGCCGATGGGCAAGCGCATCCGCATCCCGATCACCGGCGGCCGCTTCGCCGGTCCGCGCATCTCCGGCACGATCCTGCCCGAGGGGATGGACTGGCAACTCGTCCGCGCCGACGGATCGACCCTGCTGGAGGCCGCCTATCTGATGCGCGAGGCAGACGGCACCCTCATCCACATCACCAACAAGGGCGTGGTGTTCGATGGTAAGGTCCGCACGACCCCGGTGTTCGAAGTGCCGCTCGGCAAGCATGGCTGGCTCAACCAGGGCAATTTCCTCGGCACGGTCGGCCCGGCCGATCCGGCGGACGGGGCGGCGGTGCGGATCACCGTCTATCAGCTGGCATGACGATGGAGAGCAACATGACGCGACGGCAGGTTACGATGGCCGCGATCCTCGCCGGGTCGGCGCTGGCGGGATGCGCGACGCCGGTCACGCCGATCGCCGCAACACAAGCATCCACGCCGCAGGGTTGCGCCGCGCTGATGGCGGGCGGCTGGAGCGATCCGACCATGCGCATCCTGACCGCCGACGACCGCGCCGCCGGGCTGGTGCTGGATCTGGGCATGGGGGCGAAGACTGCGCCCCTTCCCGCGCATTGCGAAGTCACCGGCGTCTTGCGGGAACGCACCGGGCAGGACGGCCAGCGATACGCCATCCGCTTCCGCATGCGCCTGCCCGACCAATGGAACCGCCGTTTCCTGTTCCAGGGCGGCGGCGGCACCAATGGCGACATCGGCTCGGCGGTCGGGCCGCTCAACGCCGGGGCAACCGCGCTGGCGCAGGGCTTTGCCGTCATCAGTCAGGATTCGGGCCATTCCAACGAAACCAATGCCGACCCGGCACGCGGCGGCGCGGTCGCGTTCGGCTTCGATGCACAGGCGCGCGCCGATTACGGCCATGCGTCGCTGAAGGCCAGCTATGACGCCGCCCGCGCGATCCTGAAGCGGCGCTATGGCGGCGACCCGGCGCACAGCTATTTCGCGGGCTGTTCGAAGGGCGGGCAGGAGGGCATGGCCTTCGCCCAACGCTACCCGGAGGCGTTCGACGGCATCCTTGCCGCCGCCCCCGGCTTCGCCCTGCCCAAGGCGGCGATTGCCGAGGCATGGGACACGCAAAGCTATGCCGCCCTGGTCCGCGCGCCCGGTGAAAAGAGCGTACCGGTCGCCCGTCTGGCGCAGGCATTCTCCAACGCCGACCTGCTACTCGCACGGCAAGCGGTGCTGGCGGCGTGCGACGCGAAGGACGGGCTTGCCGACGGACTGGTCGGCGCGTTCGCCCAGTGCGGCACGGCGGAAGTCGTGCGCGAACTGCGCGCGCGCCAGTGCAGCGGGCAGAAGAACCAGAGCTGCCTCGCCCCCGCGCAAATCGACGCGATGGTGCGCGGCTTCGGCGGTCCGCGCGACAGCCGGGGACAATCGCTCTATGCCAGCTTCCCCTGGGATGCCGGCATGGCCGACAATGGCTGGCGCATCTGGAAACTGGGGCTGGAAACCCCGGCGGTGCCGTCGATCAACGCCGGAATGGGCGCGCCGGCGCTGGCGACGATCTTCTCCACCCCGCCGCGTGCGCTGGGTCCGGGGCCGCAGGCCGGCATGGACTATGCCATGGCCTATGACTTCGACCGCGATCCGGCCGCGATCCACGCCACCGCGCCGGGCTTTCCGCGTTCGGCATGGGAAGACATCGCCGCCCGGTCGAGCGACCTATCGCGCTTCCGCAAGCGCGGCGGGCGGATGATCGTGCCGCACGGCGCATCCGATCCGGTCTTCTCGATCAACGACACCATCGCGTGGTGGAACGACGTGAACCGGTCCAACGCCGGACAGGCCCCGAGCTTCGTCCGCATCTTCCCGGTGCCCGGCATGGCGCACTGTCAGGGCGGTCCGGCGACCGACCAGTTCGACGGCCTCGGCGCCTTGGTCCGCTGGGTCGAACAGGGCCAGGCCCCCGACCGGATCGAGGCGAGCGCCGGTCCGATGACGCCGTGGCCCGGCCGCACCCGCCCGCTCTGCCCCTATCCCCTGGTCGCACGACCGGTGGCGGGGGCGACCGACACGGAAAAGGCGGCGGCGTTCACCTGCCAGAAGGCGTAAGAGGGGCACTAGCCAAACCCCCATTGTCACCCCGGATCAAGCCCGGGGTGACGGAGAGATTACGCCGCCTCCGGCCAATACAACCGCATCGGATTGTCCACCAGCAACCGACGCTGCAATGCCACCGTCACCGCGATCACCGCGATCACGTCAACCAGCAACCCGTCGTCAGGCGGCAAGCCCATCCCCATCGTCACCCGGGGCTTGACCCGGGGGCCCGCTTCTTCTCCTCCTCCCACGCCCGGCGCCGAAGGTTACACTTCCTCCGGCCAGTACAACCGCATCGGATTGTCCACCAATAACCGACGCTGCAATTCGGCCGTCCGCGCAATCGCCGGGATCACATCGACCAGCGCCCCGTCGTCGGGCAGCACGCTCTCCATATTGGGATGCGGCCAGTCCGTCCCCCACAGCACCCGATCCGGGTACGCCTCGACCAGCGGTCGCACCGCCGCCACGAAATCGGCATAGGGCGGCCCCGCCGGGTCCAGCCGGTCGGGGCACGTCACCTTCGTCCAGATATCGTCCCGGCTGTCGAGCAGGCGGCGAAACGCGTTCATATCCGCGCCGTCCGGCCCCTGCGCCACATCGGGCCGCCCCATGTGATCGATCACCACCGGCACCGGGATCGCCGCCAGAAAGGCACGCATCTCCTCCAGCAGGTCCGCCTCGAAATAGACGACGACATGCCAGCCGAGCCGCTCGATCCGCCGCGCCACGTCGAGGAACTTGTCCTTGGGCGCGTCGTCCACCAGCCGCTTCAGAAAATTGAACCGCACCCCGCGAATGCCGCCCGCGTGCAGCGCGTCCAGTTCCGCGTCGCTGATCGCGGGATCGACCACCGCCACGCCCCGGCACGTCCCTTCCGACACGGCGATGGCGTGCAAGGTGGCACGATTGTCGGTGCCGTGGCAGCTCGCCTGCACGATTACGTTGCGGCTGAACCCCAATGTCCGGCGCAGCGCGAACAGCGCGTCCGGCCCGGCATCCTGCGGCAGGTATTTCGCCTTGGCACTGAACGGAAATTCCCCCTGCGGCCCGAACACGTGGCAATGCGCGTCGACCGCGCCCGGCGGGGGCACGAAGCGCGGCGTGGAGGGTTCCAGCGTCCAGCTGCGGATGCGTCCCTGTTCGTCCTTCACGCTAAAACCTCCCCGTCCATCAACTTCCGCGCGGTTCGCAACATCCCCGCCTCGATCGGCTGCCCCGCTTCGTCCAGCGTAACGACGCATTCGGTCACCCCGCTCGGGTGCTCGACCCCCAGGGTCAATTGCCTGCCCTGCGGCACCTTCGCCACCTTCGCCGCCGGTGAATCCGGGATCAGGCACGCGGTCGCGACACTCACCGCCCCCAGCACCCCGATCGACGCATGGACCCGGTGCGGGATCAGCGACCGCACCGCAATCGCCCCGCCGTCCCTGGGTGCTGCGACCAGCATCATCTTGGGCACCGACTTGGCCGTCACGTCGCCCAGGTTCATCAGCGGCCCGGCCTGCAACCGGATCGCCTCCACCCGCGCCTTCATCGCGTCATTCGCTTCCAGCGTCTCGCGATCCTCATAGCCGGTGATTCCAACGTCTTGCGCCGCGATCACTACGCAGGGCATGCCATTGTCGATCATCGTCACCCCTACCCCATCGATGACATCGACCCCGTTGCCGGTAGGCAGCAGCGCGCCGCACGACGCCCCCCCCGTATCGCGAAACGCCAGCGGCACCGGCGCGGCGGTGCCCGGCACCCCGCTGATCGCTGCCTCCCCCGCATAGGTCACACGCCCGTCCGGCGTCTGCACCGTGGCGACCGCCACCTGGCCCGTATTCTCCATGAAGATCGCGACCCGCGTCTCCCCGTCCGCCGCGGCGACCAGTCCACGCTCGATCGCGAACGGCCCGACGCCCGCCAGGATATTCCCGCAATTCTGCGCATCGGTCACGATCGCCTGATCGACGAACACCTGCAAAAACAGATAGTCGACGTCCACGCCCTCGCGCGCCGAAGCCCCGACTACCGCGACCTTGCTGGTCAGCGGGTCCGCCCCGCCCATCCCGTCGATCTGCCGCGGATCGGGCGACCCCATGATGCGCAGCAGGAACGCATCGCGCTCCGCCGGATCGGCGGGCAGGTCGTCCTTCAGGAAATATCCCCCTTTCGACGATCCCCCGCGCATCCACATGCAGCGCACGCCATCAGACATATTTCAGCCCCATCGCTTCCAGCCGCGGCCGCATGTCGTATATGTCGAGGCCGAGTTCACCTGCCGCCAGCCGCACCCGCTTGCCCTCTTCCGCCGCTTCGCGCGCGCGGGCCTTCTCCAGCACCGCCGCCGCATCCGCCCGCTTCACCACGCATACGCCGTCGTCATCGGCCACGATCACGTCGCCCGCCTCTACGCCCGCCCCGGCGCAGACCACCGGGACATTGACCGACCCCAGCGTGTTCTTCACCGTCCCTTGCGCGAACACTGCCTTCGACCACACCGGAAAGCCCATCTGCGTCAGGTCGCGCACGTCGCGTACACCCGCATCAATCACCAGCCCGCGACAGCCCCGCGCCATCGCGCTGGTCGCCAGCAGGTCGCCGAAATAGCCGTCGATGCACGGCGAAGTCGGTGCGAGGACGAGGATATCGCCCGCCTTCAATTGTTCGATCGCGACATGCACCATCCAGTTGTCGCCGGGCGCTGCGGAAATCGTCACCGCGCTGCCGGCAATCCGCGCACCGGGATAGATCGGCCGCAGATAGGCGCCCAGCAGCCCGATCCGGCCCTGCGCCTCGTGCACCGTGGCGACACCCGCCGCCGCCAGCCCGTCGATGACCGCCGCGTCGGCCCGTTCGATATTCTGCACGACGACGTTCATGGCGATCCTTTCTGCCGGCAAATCGCATCGTCCGTCCCGCGTCGCGCCGGCCAAGGCCAATCCATCTTGCGCGCACGTCATAAGTTTTTGCTATATCCGCGTGCCGTGAAGCCGTTCGATCTTAACCTGCGCCATCTGCGTGCCATCGGCCATATCGTCGCCGAACGCAGCCTCAACCGCGCCGCCGAGGTCGCCGGTCTGTCGCAGCCCGCGCTGACGCAAGGGTTGAGCAAGATGGAGCGGCAACTCGGCACCCGGCTGTTCGAACGCCAGCCCGACGGCATGGCCGCAACCGCCGCCGGGCTGGCGCTGGCCGAGCGGACCGAGCGTGCCTTCGCCCTGCTGGCGGGGGTCGGACGGCGCAGCGGCAAGCGCGGCTTCGCCCGGCCCGACGCGCTGATGACCGCGACCCAGGCCGAGGCGTTCCTGCACTTCGCCGATGCCGGCGGCTTTGCCGGGGCGGCGGCGAGCAGCGGCCTGTCGCAACCGGCGATCCACCGCGCGGTACGCGAACTGGAACAGATCTGGGCGACGCCGCTGGCCGAACGGCGCGGGCGCGGCATGGTGCTGACCCCCGCCGGTCGCGCGCTGGCGCGCGGCGTGCGACTGGCGGCGGGGGAGATCGCCGCCGGTATCGCCGAGGCACGCGGCGATGCGGCGGAAGGTGGCCGGATCGCCGTCGGCGCGATGCCGCTCAGCCGCGCGCTTTTGCTGCCCCATGCGCTCGCCATTTTCCTGCCCGATGCCCGCGGGACGCTCATCGACGTGGTGGAAGGGTCGTGGCGCGAGTTGATCGACCCGCTGCTCGACGGGGTGATCGACCTGATGATCGGCGCGCTGCGCAGCGACCCGCCGCCCGGGATCGATCAATTGCCCTTGTTCACCGACCGGCTCGCCATCTTCGCCCGCGCCGGCCATCCGCTTGCCGGGCAGGCGGTCGATCTGGAACGGCTGGCCGCGCAGAACTGGGTCGTCGGGCCGATCGGCACACCGCTGCGCAGCCATTGGGAGACGCTGTTCGCCGGCCGCCCGCTTCCCAACGTACCGGTCGAATGCGGGTCGGTGATGGTGATCCGCGGGCTGCTGGCGACCAGCGATCTCCTGACGCTGTTGTCGCCCGATCAGGTCGCGCTGGAGGTGGATGCCGGGCTGCTGGTACGGATCGGTCCCGAGCTGACCGATACGGTGCGGATGATCGGCATCACCACCCGCACCGGCTGGCGCCCGACCGCAGGGCAGGCGCGGTTGATCGCTCTACTGGAACGCGCATCGCAGGAAACCAGACTTCAGGAAAACCGATAGGCTCCGGCGCTTTCCGATTGGCCGGACCGATGGCCGCCTGCCACCCAGGGGGCATGGCAATGACCATCGCATCGATCGGGTTCGGAGAGGCAGGACAGGCATTCGCCCGGCCGGGCATCCGCGCCTATGATCGGAAGGGCGCGGCGATCGGTGATGCGTACGGCGCGACTGGTGTTATCGGCTGCCAAACACCGGCTGAGGCGCTCGCCGATGCCGATGCCGTCTTCTCGCTGGTAACGGCGGATCAGGCGCTACCCGCCGCCCGCGCCTATGCCGCCCTGCTCGCGCCCGGTGCGCTCTGGCTCGATATGAACAGCGTCGCTCCCGACACCAAGCGTGCGGCGGCGCAGGCGGTCGCCACCGCCGGTGGCCGCTATGTCGATGTCGCGGTGATGGCACCGGTCCTGCCTGCGCGCCTTGCCGCGCCGCTGCTGCTCGCCGGTCCGCACGCGGCAGAGGCCGAGGCGGTATTGCGCGACCATGGCTTCACCAATGTCGCCATCGCCGGCCCCGCGATCGGCGCGGCATCGTCGATCAAGATGATCCGGTCGGTCATGGTGAAGGGGCTGGAGGCACTGACCGCCGAATGCGCACTCGCCGCCGAACGCGCCGGGGTGCTGGACCCGGTCATCGCCTCGCTCGACGCCAGCTGGAAGCCGCAAGGATGGGAAACGCGGATCGACTATAATCTCGACCGTATGATGGCGCATGGCCTGCGCCGCGCCGCCGAGATGGAAGAGGTCGCCGTCACACTGGCGGCGCTAGGCGTCGACCCCGCGATGACGCGCGGCACCATCGAACGTCAGCGGACGCTCGGCGGCCTCGGCCTCACCCCGCCCGCCGGCCTGACCGCCAAGCTCGCCGCTTTGGGAGACACGCAATGATCATCGACTGCCACGGCCATTACACCGTGCTGCCCAAGGCCCATGATGCATGGCGCGAGGCACAGGTCGCGGCATATCAAGCCGGCGAACCCGCCCCGCCCTATCCCGACATCAGCGACGCCGACATTCGCGAGACGATCGAAGCGAACCAGCTGCGCCTCATCAGGGAACGCGGCGCCGACCTCACCATCTTTTCCCCCCGCGCCTCCGCGATGGCGCCGCATGTCGGCGACGAAGCCGTGGCGATCGACTGGGCACGCCGCTGCAACGACCTGATCGCGCGCGTCGTCGGCCTTTTCCCCGAAACCTTTGTCGGCGTGTGCATGCTGCCGCAAAGCCCGAAGGCGGACATGACCGCCTCGATCGCCGAACTGGAGCGCTGCGTGCGCGAGTTGGGCTTCATCGGCTGCAACCTGAACCCCGATCCGGGCGGCGGCCATTTCACCCACCCGCCGCTGACCGACCGCTACTGGTATCCCTTCTACGAGGCGATGGTCGCGCTCGACGTGCCGGCGATGATCCATGTGTCGGGCAGCTGCAACCCGGCAATGCACGCGACCGGCGGCTATTACATCGCCGCCGATACTGTCGCCTTCATGCAGTTGCTGCAAGGCGACCTGTTCGCCGATTTCCCGACACTGCGCTTCATCATCCCGCATGGCGGCGGCGCGGTCCCCTATCACTGGGGACGTTATCGTGGGCTGGCCGATATGCTCAAGAAGCCCGCGCTCGACACGCATCTGATGAACAACATCTTCTTCGACACCTGCGTCTATCACCAACCCGGCATCGACCTGTTGGCGGACGTGATCGACAACAAGAACATCCTGTTCGGCAGCGAGATGGTCGGCGCGGTGCGCGGCATCGATCCGACGACCGGGCAGTATTTCGACGACACCAAACGCTATGTCGATGCGCTGGATATCAACGATGCGGAGCGGGCCGCGATCTTCGCAGGCAATGCCCGCCGCGTCTTCCCGCGCCTCGATGCGTTGCTGAAGGAGCGCGGCCGGTGAGCGAGCCCAAGGACATCCACGCCTATCTCGCCGAGTTCGAGGATATTCCCGGCACCCGCGTCTTCACCGCCGCGCGGGCGCGACAGGGCTATCACATGAACCAGTTCGCGATGAGCCTGATGAAGCCGGAAAACCGCGAACGGTGGAAGGCGGACGAGGCGGCCTATCTCGACGAATGGCCGCTCAGCCCGGAGCAGCGCGAAGCGATCCTGTCGCGCGACTATAATCGCTGCCTCGATCTGGGTGGCAATATCTATTTTCTTGCCAAGGTGTTCTCGACCGATGGCCTGAGCTTCGTCCAGGCAGTCAGCACCATGACCGGCGTGTCGGTCGAGGAATATCAGGCGATGATGAACGCCGGCGGCCGCTCGCCCAACGGCGTCCGTTCCAAAAAGGACCTGCGATAATGGCCCGCATCACCGCCGGCGTGGCGACCAGCCACGTTCCCCTGCTCGGCGTCGCGCATGACCTGAAAAAGGATCGCGACGATTATTTCGGCCCGATCTTCGCCGGATATGACTGGACCCGCGCCTGGGAGCAGGCGGAAAAGCCCGACGTCGTCATCCTGGTCTATAACGACCATGCCAGCGCCTTCGACATGAAGTTCATCCCGACCTTCGCGATCGGCTGCGGCGAAAGCTACCGACCCGCCGACGAAGGCTGGGGTCCGCGCAAGGTGCCCGTCGTCCACGGCCATCCCGACCTGGCGTGGCACATCGCACAAGGCCTGATCTTGGACGAATTCGACATGACCATCATCAACGAGATGGATGTCGATCACGGGCTGACCGTCCCGCTCAGCATGATGTTCGGCGACGTGGCCGAATGGCCGGTCAAGGTCATTCCGCTCGCAGTCAACGTCGTCACCTATCCCCCGCCCTCGGGCAATCGCTGCTGGGCGCTGGGCGAGGCGATCGCGCGCGCCGTCGCCAGCTTCCCGGAGGATCTGAACGTACAGGTCTGGGGCACCGGCGGCATGAGCCACCAGTTGCAGGGGCCGCGCGCCGGACTCATCAACGCCGAATGGGACAATGACTTTCTCGACGGCATGATCGGCGACACCGACCGGCTGCGCCACATTCCGCATATCGAATATCTGCGCGAAACCGGGTCCGAAGGGATCGAGATGGTGATGTGGCTGATCATGCGCGGCGCCATGGGCAAGCGCACCGCCGCTCTTCACCGGCATTACCATGTCCCGTGCAGCAACACCGCCATCGGCCACCTCGTACTCAAACCCGACAATTAAAGCCCTCTCCCCTTCAGGGGAGAGGGTTGGGAGAGGGGCAGTCGACAACCGAAAACGATAGGGCTGGCGTGAGAGACTGCCCCTCTCCCCAGCCCTCTCCCCGCAAGCGGGGAGAGGGAGATCAATATGAAAATCGCACTCGCCGGCGCCGGCGCCTTCGGTGAAAAGCATCTCGACGGCCTGAAGAACATCGACGGCGTCGACGTCGTCTCGCTGGTCGGTCGCCGTCTGGAACCGACCCAGGCGATCGCCGCCAAATACGGCATCGGCCACGCCACCACCGACCTTGCCGAAGCGCTCGACCAACCCGGTCTCGACGCCGTCATCCTGTGCACCCCGACCCAGATGCATGCCGCACAGGCGATCCAGTGCCTCGACGCGGGCAAGCATGTGCAGGTCGAAATTCCGCTGTGCGACAGCCTGGCCGATGGCGAGGCGGTGCTGGCCAAGGCGAACGCGACCGGGCTGACCGCGATGTGCGGCCATACCCGCCGTTTCAACCCCAGCCACCAGTACGTCCATGACCGCATCGCGCGGGGCGAGTTCGCCGTGCAGCAGATGGACGTGCAGACCTATTTCTTCCGCCGCAAGAACATAAATGCGAAGGGGGAGCCGCGCTCGTGGACCGACCATCTGCTGTGGCACCATGCCGCGCACACCGTCGACCTGTTCGCCTATCAGGCGGGGCCGATCGTACAGGCCAACGCCATCGAAGGGCCGCACCATCCCGACCTCGGCATCGCGATGGACATGTCGATCCAGCTGAAGGCGCAAAGCGGTGCGATCTGCACCCTGTCGCTGTCGTTCAACAATGACGGGCCGCTCGGCACCTTCTTCCGCTATATCGGCGACACCGGCACCTATATCGCCCGCTACGACGATCTGGTGACGGGCAAGGAAGAGCCGATCGACCTGTCGGGCGTCGCGGTGTCGACCAACGGCATCGAATTGCAGGACCGCGAATTCATCGCCGCGATCCGCGAAGGCCGCGAACCCAATGCCAGCGTCGCACAGGTCATGCCCTGCTACCGCGTGCTCGACGCGCTCGACAAGCAACTGGCGGCGGCCCGGTGAAGACCTCGGTCGTCATCATCGGCGCGGGGCCGTCGGGACTGTTGCTGGGGCATCTGCTGCGGGCGAGCGGGGTCGACTGCATCGTCGTCGAACGCCAGTCGCCGGACTATGTCCTCGGCCGCATCCGTGCAGGCGTGCTGGAGGCGGTGACGACCGACTTGATGGAGCGGCTCGGCCTCGACCGGCGGTTACGCGCGGAAGGGATGGTCGAGGAAGGGTTCAATCTCGCCACCGCCGACCATCTGATCCGCATCGATATCTTGGGCCTCACCGGCAAGCACGTCACCGTCTATGGCCAGACCGAAGTCACGCGCGACCTGATGGACGCGGCGCCGACGCGCGACCTGACGATCCTGTACGATGCGAAGGACGTCGCGCTGCACGACCTCGACAGCGATGCGCCGTTCGTGACCTTTGCGAAGGACGGCGAACCGATGCGGATCGATGCGCAGTTCGTCATCGGCTGCGACGGATTCCACGGCCCCTCGCGCAAGGCGATCCCGGCATCGGCGGTGCGCGAGTTCGAACGCGAATATCCGTTCGGCTGGCTCGGCATCCTCGCCGATGTGCCGCCCTGCCATCCCGAACTGATCTATGCCAACACCGATCGCGGCTTTGCCCTCGCATCGATGCGGTCCGCCACGCGCAGCCGCTATTATGTGCAGGTGCCGCGGACCAACCGGATCGAGGACTGGAGCGAGGAGCGGCTGTGGGACGAACTGGCCGAGCGGTTCGACCCGATCTCCGACCATGGCGTCACGCGCGGGCCGGCACTGGAAATGTCGATCGCGCCGCTGCGCTCCTATGTGTTCGAAACCATGCGCCATGGCCGGCTGTTCCTGGCCGGTGACAGCGCCCATATCGTGCCGCCGACCGGGGCGAAGGGGCTGAACCTCGCCGCGTCCGACGTCGCCTATCTCTCCGACGCGCTGATCGCCTTCTTCAAGCACGGCGACGACGCCGGGCTGAACGGCTATCAGGCACGCGCGCTGGCCCGCATCTGGAAGGCGGAACGGTTCAGCTGGTATCTGACCAAGCTGATGCATCGCTTTCCGGAGGACGGCGCATTCGAACACCGGATGCAGACTGCCGAGCTCGACTATGTCGCCGCATCGCGCACCATGCAGACCGCGATCGCCGAAAACTACGTGGGTCTGCCGCTGTAGCGGACCGGCGGAGCGCCGCTCGCCAACGATGGACGCCCGACAACGCGGAACCGACCGGCCGCGGGGTCGGGCGTTCGCGCGTCCTGAGTTTCGATGGCAGACTGAACGCTTCATCGCACGCCCCCATCAATTTATCGATGTTCATTTGAGATTAATTGAACGTCGTGTATTTAGGATTGCGAGGCCGACATCGGCTTCCGACCCCGGATCGACCGGGACGAAGGAGAGAGACGATGGATCGCAAACCCTGGATCGCCGCCGTTGCGCTCGCCCTGTCGACGATCGGCATCGCCCAGCCCGCCGCCGCCTATCCGCTGCGGATCACGGGACAGACCCGCGCGACGCAGCAGCTCCAGCTCGACGTGCTGCGCGCGATTGCCGAATATTCCAGCCGCACCGGCGGCTGTCGCATGATGACCTCGGCGCACATGACCATCATGCCGCGCACCTATGTCCCGCGTCAGCCGACGCGTCCGGCCCCGTCGATGGGCGGCCATTACGAGGTGTGGACCGTCAGCATCTGCGCCGCCAAGCAGCGGTTCCAGGTCGCGATGTGGCCTGCGCGTCAGGGCGGGGCGGACTATGCCATCACGCCCCTGACCGGCCGCATGTCGTTGCTGGCCAAGTGAAGCGCAACGCCGCTTCGAACGTTACATCCCCGTTCTGACCCTTTCGCTCGACAAGGAGAAGGATCGTGAAGACCATATTCCTCGGCATCGCGTGGGCGACGCTGACGCTGGCAGCCGTCGCATCCCAGCCGGCATCCGCGCAGGTCGCCACATGGCAGGGCCGCTATATCTGGGAAGAGGATGTCGGCCGTTACGGCGGACCCGACAAGCGCGACAGCGTCGTCGCGTTCATCACCTACACCCTGCACATCGGTCCCTCGGCCGGCGCCACCGGCTGCTCCCTGGAGGGCCAGGGGTTTCAGACCAACAAGCGCATCCGCTGCACCGTCACGCCGCAGGGACGATCGGCGATCGTCAAATTCTACGGCTATGGTCCCGACAATATGTTCGACAGCGGCTATCGGCGCGGACAGCCGCTCTTCACCCTGACGCGCGGTCCGCGCGGCATCGTCACCACGCTGCAGGGGCTCAAGGCATCGAGCCGCACGACCCCGCGCTCCGGACCGCTGTTCCACCGCCTGCGCTAAGGCGGTCCTCCGCGACCGCCCCGGATTTGGGAGTGACCGAGATGGGACTCATCAAGGGTTACGGCATCTTCATGAAGCGGCAGTTCCAACGGACGCCGACCGGCTATGTCTACCGCTTCGATGGCAAGGGACAGCCGGTACCGGTATCCGAACGCGAATATCACCGCTATGTCCGCCGCGCCGGCTGGAGTTTCGTCTTCCACTGCATCGGCCTGCTGCTGGCCGTCGTCGCGGCGGCGATGGTGAACGAAACCCTGTTCCCCTATGGCGGCGCGGGCGGCGTGCTCTTCATGGGCGTCCTGCTGGTGGCGATCGTCTTCGCGCTTTACAAGTCGATCGCCTGGGGCCTGCGCGCGCCCGAGCGGGAACTGGGCAACCGCACCACCCCGCCGCCCGGCCCGGTAAGCGATGCCCGACCCCGGCCGAAGGTGTCCGGCTTCGTCATCTTCGCCTATGCCATCCTCGAAATCGTGGTCGGCGGCCTCGCCGGACTGGTCCTGTTCGGCCTGTTCGAGCCGTGGAACAGCGATGCGGCGCTGGTCGCCTTCTTCGTCGGTTTCTTCCTGGGCGCATGGGCCATCGACCGCATCTGCGAACGGCGCACCGGTACGAGCGTCCTCGAGGCACTGCCGCCGTTCCACGTGTTTCACATTCCCTGACGGAGCAACGCCATGGCCTTTTGCACCCGATGCGGCAGCGCGCTGCCGACCGACGCCCGCTTCTGCCCCGCGTGCGGCAACGCCGTCGATGCCCCGACCCCCGCCGCGCCGCCGGTCGATACCGGACCGACCGACGCAGCCCCGCGCCCCGCGCCGTCCGCGAAGCCCCGACCGGCCGAGAAACGATCGAGCGGCGCGGGCGGGCTGATCCTGCCGGTCATCATCGCGGTCGCACTGTTCGTGATCCTGGTCATGCTCTGGTCGCAGCGCGACGGCCCCCGACCGATCGCCGCCCCCGACCGCAACGAAGCGCCGGCAACCGCCGCGAAGGAGTCCGCCACCGCCCCCGAACCCAGCGCGAGCGCCGCAGCCGACGCCACCCGCACCACCATCGCCAGCCTCGACGCGGCGTTTCGCGACGATCCGCAGGGCGCGCGGACCCGCTATCCCGGCCCGATCACCGCCACCGGCACCGTCGCCGGGGTCACGCCGGGCAGCAACGCCGCCCTCTCGCTCGAAGGGCGCACCCCGTTCAACTTCGTCGTTGCGAACGTCGCCGATGCCACGCAGATCGCGAACCTCGCCAAGGGCAGCCGCGTCACGCTCACCTGCGACCGGGTGACGGCGCTCGCCGGCACGACGATCCTGCAGGGCTGTGCGCTCGGCGAATGACGCCGCGGCGGATCACCCTGCTCCGCCGGTTCGCGGTGGCGGGCGCGGCATTGGTGCTGGGCGGCACGCTGCTCTGGGCGGGCGCACGCCCGGTCGGCGACGCGGTCACCCGCCCGGCTGTCGCCCCGTCCGCCGGCATGGTCGCTCAGGGCGCCGCAGCCTTCGAAGGCGCGGCGTTCGGCGGCATCAGCGTGGCGGCACTGGAGCGCAGCGCGCTGCCATGGCGGCTGGTCGCCGCCGCCCTCGTCCTCGACGAACAGGCGCGCGATCCCGCCACGCGGATCGAGCCGGCGACGCTGTCGCGCATCCTCGCCCGTTTCGGCTTCCTCACCGCCGCGCAGGTCGTCAACCGCCCGCCCGGCGTCGGCATGCGGCCGGGCGGCATGCTGCTGGGCTTCACCGCCGGCGACGTCGCCCCCGTCGGCGGCAGCATCGTGCGGGTCGCCAATCTCGGCTGCGCGGCCTGCCATGCCGGCATCGCTTATCGCGCCGATGGCACCCCCGATCCGTCGCGCGCGGTGCTCGGCATGCCCAACACCTCGCTCGATCTCGAAGCCTATACGATGGCGGTGTTCGTCGCACTGCGCCGCCATGTCGACAGCGACCGGCTGCTCCCGACCGCCGCCGCGCTGTTTCCCGACATGGGGGCGCGCGAACGGCTGAGCCTGCGTCTGCTGGTGCGGCCGCTGGTCCGGCAGCGGCTGGCCGATTTGCGCGATGCCGAACGCCCCCTGCCCTTTCCCAACGGCACGCCCGGCAGCACCAACGGCGTCGCGGCGCTCAAGGCCGCGCTGAACGTGCCGCTGATCGGCGGCGGACGCGGCGATGTCGGCACGGTATCAATCCCGGATCTTGGCGCCCGGCTATGGCGTACCCGGCGGCTGGCCGATGGTGCCTACGGCATCCCCGGGGAGGCGACGCGCGCGACCACCCGAGACGACCTGACTCCGGCGCATCGCACGGCACTGGCGCGGATCACGACCTTCTTCACCGTACCCAGCATGGGCGTGCATCCCGACGCGGCGATCGACGCATTGGCGGATGCCGATGCGGTCCTCGCCTTCCTCGCGGCCTATCGCCCCGCCCCCTTCCCCGGCGCGGTCGACCTGCCCCGCGCGCGAACGGGCGCCGTGCTCTACGCTCGGCACTGCGCCGCCTGTCACGGCGACTATCGGCTGGAGGGTCGCCGCGCACGGCTGGTTCGGTTTCCCAACTGGATCGGCGATGTCGGCACCGACCCGCTGCGCGCCACCGCGTTCGACAGGGCGCTGGCCATGGCGGTCGGGAGCAGCGCCTATGCTGGTCGGATCGATGTCACGACCGGATCGGGCTATGCCGCGCCGCCGCTGGCCGGGCTGTGGGCGTCGGCGCCCTATCTCCACAACGGATCGGTGCCGACACTCGACACGCTGCTGACGCCCGCCCGGCGGCCGATCCGGTTTCAGGTCGGCGGCCATGCGCTCGATATCGAACGGGTCGGCCTGCGCCTGACGCCGGATGGCGCCTATCCCGCCGGCTATCGCCCCTTTGCCCGCCCCGCCTGGCTCGACGCCCGCCAGCCCGGACGCGGCAATGGCGGCCACAGCTTCGGCACCGACCTGTCCGACACCGACAAACAGGCGCTGATCGCCTTTCTGAAACTTTTGTAAATTTGGCCCGGCAAAGCTGGGGCGAACACCTAAACCAGCAGCTCGCCGATCGGGCGGCGGGCACGCACCGAGACCGATCCGGGCGGCCGACGCCCGATGCGAAACGCGCTGACGATGCGGCGATCTTCCCCTAGGCCAGCCCGCCGCGCCATATCCGCCGCGGCATCCGGGTCATCGGCCAGCGCCGCCAGTACCGCCGCGCCGAACCCGGCCGCCTCGAGCCGCAACCACAGCCGGTAGAAGGCCGCGCCGCTGTCGAACGGCGCCTCGTCGCGCGGCCGGTGGAACAGCACCACGCCCGCCGCCTTCGCGATCTTCGCCCCCTCGGCCAGCAGCGGCCGGGCGAGGCCCAGACGGTCGAGCAGGCGGAATGCCGGACCCAGCACGATCCGCGCGCCCTGCGCCTCAATCCCGCCCATCGCCATCGCCCGCGCGTTCAGTCCGTCTAAATCCCAGCGGGGATGGCGACGGCGCAACCGCATCCATCCCAGGAGCTCCGCGCGAAACGCATCGTCGCGCAAAAAGTAATAGCTTGCCGCATCATAGCGGGTGGCGACCTGTCGCAGCACCGCCGCATCGGTCAGTATCGCCGCGTCGTCGGCCACCAGAGCCGCCGCCATCGCCCGGTCCATCAACGTCGGCGCTGCAAACGCCCCCCGCCACGACCGGCGCGCTTCGACGACATCGCCGAGCGGCTCGACCGTCCCACCCACCACAAGCTGCCACGCCGCGACCGCGCGCAGATCCTGCTCGTCCGCTGGGCGCGCGACCTCCCGCAGCGCCAGTCCGCGCCGCGCCGCCGCCAGTCGCATCCCTTCCGCCGCAGCCCCCAGGCTGATCACCGCATCGTTCGCATGGGGGTCACCGACCGACAGGCGGCAACGCAGATCCTCGAACAGTGCGACGCCGTCGTCACCGGTCAGCCGCCAGCGGGCGGGCTGAACATTATGGACGCTGGGGGCAAGCGCCGCTTCGGCGACCAGCGCGATGCGATCGATGCCGCTCATGCCAGCGTCTTTCGAAACAGATGGAGCCGATGCAGCGGCTGTGCGCCGATCCTGTCCATCTGGCGGAGGCTGGCCGCGTTGACGTCGGCGATCCAGGTGATGCCGAGCCGGCGGTAGCCCGCCTCGCGCAGCGCCGTCACCGTGCGCGCCAGCATTCCGCCCATCACGCCCTGTCCCTGCATCGCCTGTAGCACCGAATAGAAGATGATGACCGCCCGCCGTCGTCGCAGGCGATAGCGCAGGTAATGAAACGGCGTCGTCCACCCGATCCGTGACCCGGTGGCGGCCAGCAGCCCGTTCAGGTCGGGAATGCAGACCACCGTCCCCACCGGCTGCCCGTCATGCAGCAGGACCGACGACAGGCGCGGGTCGAGAATCGACATCATCTCCCCCGCCTGGAACCGGAACTCCTCCGCCGTCAGCGGCACGAACATCGGATTGTCGGCGAACCCGTCGTTCAGCACGATCCGCGCCTCCTCCATCCGCTCGGCAAAGCTCGCCTTCTCGATCGGCGCGAAGCGAAAGCCGTCGTCGCCGTCCAGCACCCGCAACCCGTCGATCCGCGCCGACTCCAGATCCAGTTCGAACGTCCGCATCGGAAAGAACGGCGCGAACCCGTTGACCGTCAGCAGGCGCGGGATATGCGGCGCGCCGACCACCATGTCGGTATAGGCCCGCGCGCCGAAGCCATCGGTCATCACGCCGCATTGCTGCATCGCGGTCAGGTTGAAATTGCCGACCAGCTCGGTGGGCCCATGCTCCCGTGCAAACCCCTCGGCCGCGCCCAGCAGGGCGGCGGCAGCCTCGTCATCGTCGGCGCAATCGAAGAATCCGAACTGGGCGCGGCGCGTGCCGTGCGCGGCATTCGACTGGCGATGGACATGCGCGACGATCCGCCCGACCGGACGTTCGCCCCGATTTGCCGTCCAGAAGGCATAAGGATTGCCGGCCGACCACAGGGGGTTGGCGCGCGGGTCGAGCATCCGCCGCACATCGCCGCGCATCGGCGACACATAGCCGGTATCGCGGGAATAGGCATGGAACGGCGCGGCAAAGAACGCCTCCTCGTCGCCTTGGCGCAGCTCGACGCTCATGCCGCCGCCTCGATCAACCGCGCCGCGACCGCGATCTCGTCGTCCAGCTCGGCCCCGGCCAGCCCGCCCGCCGCGATCGCCAGCCATCGCGGCGGTGTCCGCGACAGGCGGATCAGATGCGTCGCCTGCGTCGCCTGCAACAGGTCGCGTCCGGCATCGCCCGCCTCGTCGTCCAGATCGGCGTCGATGACGGGGTGACACAGCAACCGTTCGATACTGTCCGGCGGATAGGCGGTCAGCATGTCGCCATCGATCACCTGTCCGCTTTCGAGCAGGGGATGCGCCGACAGGATCATGTCCCGGCGCATCATCGGCGCGCGGGCCAGCGCGGCGATCAGCCCCGATCCGCGCGTGTCTCGACCGCTCCGCCGCTCGACCAGCAACAGCAATGCCACCACCGCCCATCCGGCCGCCGCGATCCGCACCGCCGCTGCCGCGTCGATCGCCGGCCACGACAGCCATGCCGCCAGCACGATCAGGCCGCAGGCACCGCTCGCGACCGCCAGATCGGCGATCAGTCCCGATGGCCGTCCCCGGCCATCGGCCAGGCGCGACGATCCCAGCACGATCACCAGCACGGCGATGGCGCCGCCGCGCACTGGCAGTTCGGGGAACAGGGCATGGAAATCGCTGAGCGCCAGCGGAATGGTCAGCAACAGCGCAAGCAGGAAGGTATCGAGCGTCCGCCGCTCGGCCGGCTTCAGTTCGGCGCGTTCGTGCGCCAGCAACAGGATCGTCAGCGCCAGCATGACCGATTGATAAACGGCCAGCGCCACGATCGCCGCCTCGCTCCACACCACGCCCAGCGTCAATGCGACCAGGGTGAACGCCACGCCGCCGCCCAGCCCGAGGAGCTTCACCCAGCGCTGCGCATGACGGCGGCACAACTCCTCCGCCAGGCGTAGGCCGGCGAGCGGCAGCCATGCCGCGACGATCATCAGCGCGACGACGAACGGCACCGCATTGCTGACCGAACCGATTAGCCGTAGCGCCAGCAGCAGCACGGTCAGCCCGTACACACGACGCAATGCCCTGGCGACCGGAGAGCGTGACGCAGCCTCGCCGGCGGCGACGCGGGCGATCGCCGCCGCGCCCAGCGCGATCACGGTGACCAGCGGGTCGATCACGCCATCATCCGCCGCAGGAACCGCCGGACGACGACGCCGCGGACGGCGGCGACCGGTGCCGCGCGCGGGCGCTCGACCCGCATCCGGTGCGGGTTGAAGAAATAACCGCGATGGTCGGTGCCGCTGGGTCGCCGCAGGATGACGCGGATCGCCTCTTCGGCCATCATCGTGCCCGCCATCGTCACCATCGTGGCAAAGGAAAAGCGCGACCGCTTGCCTGCGGCGACCTCGGCCGCAATGTCCAGGTCGACATGCGCGTGGCTGCTGCTGTGGATCAGCACATATTCGATCTCGCGCTGGAGACAGAGGGTGCGCATGTCGGCCGTCACCTCGGTCCATGGAATGCCGACCGTCGGATAGCGTAGCCGCACTTCGGGTCGCGGGTCCTCGGGGCGAACGACCGTCACCGACGGCAGCGGCGAGGCATAGGCGTCGATGACGGTACGGCCATGCGCCTGCGCCCGGCGGTACAGGTGCACGCCTGCCGCCGCATCGTCCATGCCGTTGACGATCACGTCGCTCTCCGGGATCAGCCGGTCCAACGCGTCGGTCCATTCCGCGCCCAGCAGCTCGATCTCGACTTCCGGGTTGATCCGCAGCGCGCCGGCCCGCGCCGCCGTCGCCTTGTCCTCGCCGATGGTGTCCAGCGTGGCGAACAGCTGGCGGTTCAGGTTCGACAGCTCGAAACGGTCGATATCCGCGATGGCAAAGCGGCCGACGCCGGCGCGCACCAGTGCCATGAACGCGGCCCCGCCCATGCCGCCGACCCCCGGAATCAATATCTTAGCCGCCCGCAACCGCGCCTGCTCGTCCGCCGTGACGAACCCGCGGTTGCGTACCGTCATCCCATCATAGCAAAACCCGCTCATCCCCCCCTCAATCTTCCCAACGGTTGATCCGCAGCCAACCACTGAACCAGCGGCGCGACGATGGCCTGGATCGTCAGGATGATCGCCTGCACGCCCAGTTGCGGAATGGCGCTGCGAGGAACGCTTTTCGCCAGAAACCGCCGCGCGGTCGACAGGTCGATACGACCGATCTGCAGCACGTCGTCGCCTCGGACATAGTCCAGCGTTTCGGCGCAGAACCGGTTATAGCGTTCATCGCGATGCTTGGCGGCGACGGCGAAGCTCTTCTTCAGATTGTCGGACCCGCCGGTATAGGCATTGGTAATGACCTGCGTTGCCGGGTCGAACCCTGCGTCTTCGCCGACGCCGAACGCCGCGCGCTCCTTCCGCATGATCTGATAGGCAAGGTGCTGGTGGGCGAAGCTCGGCCGGGTGCCCGCCTGTGCGGGATACACGTCGTCGAACGTCTGCGCGACCATGCCGACGACGGCGGGCACCTGTGTCACGCTGCTGATCCATAGCGGGCGCAGGCCACGCCGGACGAAGAGCGCAAAGCAGGTCAGGCCATAGAGAATCCATGACAGCCCCCCACTCCGCTCGGCCGGATCGACCATGACAAGTCCAAGATGCAGCACGTCGTCCGGCAGGCCGCCACGCTGCACCCTGAGCAACGGCATGGCGTTGAACGCAATGGGTCGGCTGTCGCCGGCCCGCCGGACCAAGGTGACCACGCTGCGGTCCCATGCGGCCCCGTCAGGCGCGAACAACCCGTAATCGAGCTGCCGCCCGTCCAGACAGCTAGCCACAACGTCGCGGCAGGCGGCCTGCAGTGCTGCCAGATCAGTCGGCGACAGGATGCTAGTGGGGCGTTCGGCGATTTCGACGCGGTACTGGCGCCCGGCAGGAAAGCGTAGGAGCAGGTATTTCCCGGAGAATGCGCTGAAGATTGCCGTTGGCCGCATGCGTTCCTCGTCGGGACGTCGGTGGCAATGCGTATCACGACGCGCACGACTGGCTCAAGGATTGCGGCTTGGGCGCCTGTCGCGCGCGCCTAAGCGCAAAAAGCCCGTCAAGTCGTTAGACATGCGGGCTTTTTGGTTTGGTTGCGGGGACAGGATTTGAACCTGTGACCTTCAGGTTATGAGCCTGACGAGCTACCGGGCTGCTCCACCCCGCGCCACCATGGTCGCCCTGTTGGGCGGAAGGGGTGTTATGACGAGTGTGAATGGATATGTGTG
>NZ_QQWV01000025.1:0-55702 GCF_003951715.1 Sphingomonas sp. ABOLH
GGAGATGAGTATAAGAGGCAGCCTCCCACCCCCATGAAGCGCCTGGCCATCTATTGCGGGTCCGCGACCCCCGCCGACCCCGTCTATATCGACTCCGCCCGCGCCGTCGGCCGTGCGCTGGCGGAGCGCGGCATCGGCGTCGTCTATGGCGGCGGCAGGCTCGGCCTGATGGGCGCGGTCGCCGATGGCGCGATCGAGGCGGGCGGCGACGTGATCGGCGTCATCCCGACCGCGCTGGTCAAGGCGGAGGCGGCGCATCGCGGCCTCACCGAACTGCACGTCGTCGACACGATGCACCAGCGCAAGCAGGCGTTTACCGACCTGTCCGACGGCTTCGTCACCATCCCCGGCGGCACCGGCACGATGGACGAATTGTGGGAGGCGATGAGCTGGGCGCAGCTCGGCTATCACGCCAAGCCGGTCGGGCTGCTCAACACCGCCGGCTATTACGACCATCTGATCGCGTTCGTCGACAAGATGGCCGAGGTCGGCTTCATGCGCCCTATGCACCGCGACATCCTGCTGGTCGCCGACACGCTCGACATGCTGCTGGACAAGATGGCCGCGCACACGCCGGTGCAGGCGATCATCCACATGGCTGCCACCGACCTTTGATCCCGCCGCGTGCCGAGCTGGTCGCGCACGCCCGCGACACGATCGCGCGCGGCTCGAAGAGCTTCGCGGCGGCGAGCAAGCTGTTCGATCCCCGGACCCGTGAGCGCGCCTGGCTGCTCTACGCCTGGTGCCGGGCCTGCGACGACCTGGCCGACGGGCAGGATATGGGCCACGGGATGCAGCGGCTGGACGATGCGCCCGCCCGCCTGCTGACGATCCGCGAACGCACCGCACGGGCGCTGGCGGGACAGCCGACCGGCGATCCGGCGTTCGACGCGCTGGGCGTGGTCGCCGCCGAAACCGGCCTGCCGCACGCACTCGTGTACGACGTGATCGACGGGTTTCAGCTCGACGCCGATGGCTGGCAACCGGTGAGCGAAGCCGACCTGTACCAATATTGCTACCATGTCGCCGGCGCGGTCGGCGGGCTGATGGCCGTGGTGATGGGCGTGCCGGCGCACGAAACGGACACGCTCGACCGCGCCTGCGACCTGGGGCTGGCGTTCCAGCTCGCCAATATCGCCCGCGACGTGGCGGAGGATGCGGAGGCTGGCCGCTGCTACCTGCCGCGCGACTGGCTGGCCGAACAGGGCATCGATCCCGCCGATCCGATGGCGACGCCCGACCGGGTGGCGGCGCTGGCCCGGCGGATGGCAACCCGCGCCGCCCTCCACGAAGACAGCGCCCGCGTCGGCGCGGCGCGGCTGCCCTGGCGGTCGGCCTGGGCGGTGCTCGCCGCTGCCGACATCTATGGCGGCATCGCGCGCAAGGTCGCCGCCGCCGGCCCCGCCGCGTGGGACAAGCGGCAGAGCACGTCGAAGGGCGAAAAGATCGCCGCCATCGCCCGCGCCTTCGTGGCCGCCCGCTGGCGCCCCGCGCCGGACACCCCGCGCGACCCGGTACTGTGGACCCGCACCGCCTGACACCCGCGTCACCCCGGGCTTGACCCGGGGTCCCGCTTCTTCTGCTACCATTCGAGAAAAGCGGGACCCCGGATCAAGTCCGGGGTGACGTAGGGGCCGGAGGAAACGTTACTCCTCCTCCTTCACCTTGTCCGTCGCCACGGTAATGTCCCGCCCCAGCAGCGCCTGCACGTAAATCCGCTGCACCAGCACGAACACGACGATCGTCAGCGGCGCCGCCAGCAGCACGCCGATGAACCCGAACAACAGCCCCATGCCGATGACCGAGAACAGCAGCACGGCGGGCGGCACGTCGACCGCATGTTTCTGGACGATGGGTTGCAGGATATTGCCCTGGATCTGCTGGACGATCAGGAACAGCACGATCGTCCACAACGCGGTCGACGGCGACTGGGTAAAGGCCAGCAGCACCGCGGGCACGCCGGCGATGATCGGCCCGACGAACGGCACGATGTCCATCAACCCGGCGATCAGCCCCAGCCCGATCGCGGCCGGCACGCCCAGCAGCGACAGCCCCGCCCCGGTCAGCACCGCGACGACGATGATCGCCACCGCCTCGCCCTTCATCCATCCGCGCAGGCCGCCGGCGGCGTCGTCCACCGCCTTGCGCGCGACGCCTTCGGCCTTGGGCGGCACCAGCGTCACCAGCCCCCGGCGATAGAGTTCGGGATCGGCCGCCAGGAAAATCGCCCCGACCAGCACCAGCACCGCATCCGACAGGCCCGACCCGATCGACAGGGCATAGCCGCCCGCGCGCGACATGATCGTCGACAGGTCGCTGCTGCCCTGCGTCAGCAATTCGCGCGACGGCTCGCCCAGTCCCCAGCTGTCGAGCTGACGCTGCACCGCCTGGAATGCCGCCGGGATCTGTTCCTGGATCGTGTCGAACTGCTGCGCCAGCTGCGCGCCGAACGCATAGAAGATGCCGATCACCGTACCGAGCAGCAGGATGACCGACAGCGCCAGGGCCAACCCGCGCGGCAGCCGCGTCCATCGCTCGATCCGGTTGGCCACCGCGCTGAACAGCACCGCGATCGTCGTCGCGGCGAACACCAGCAGCACCAGCCGCATCATGCTGACCAACAGCCACGCCGCGCCAACGATCGCCAGCACCATCACCGTCATCGCCGCGACCCGGCCGTAACCGGGCGTCGCGCGCTGCGTATCGTTGTCGGCCATCCCGCTTTTCCCCTTATGCGCCCTCCAACGGTCGGAACGCCGCCGCGTTCCGGTTCGGCTGCGTTACAATGTCATCCTTTTTGCGGATCGTTCGCAATTGGATTGCATCCTCCATGTTCGTTCGCTAATGCGAGCGAATTGCATCAATACATCGGGGGTGGTGTGAAGCGGTTTTGGATGTCGGTCGCGGGCGCGGCCATGGTTTCGGTTCCGGCACTGGCACAGGACCGCGCAGACCCGCCCGCCGATGACGAGATCATCGTGCAGGGCCGCGCCCAGCAACTCTACCGCACGCTCATCACCACCGTTGGCAAATCGGCACAGGACCCGCTCGACATTCCGCAGGCGTTGCAGGTCATCAATGCCGACCTGTTCGTCGATCAGGGCGCGCGCGACGCGACCGACATCTATCGCAATATCTCGGGCGTCAGCGCGTTCAGCTATGCCGGCGTCACCTTTCGCGGCTTCCGCCAGGACCAGTCCTTCTACGATGGACAGCGCGGCAATCCGTTCATCGGCTTTTCGGTCCCGCAACTGTTCAACATCGGCCGGGTCGAGGTGCTCAAGGGTCCGGCCGGGCTGTTCTTCGGCCCCGGATCGCCCGGCGGCATCATCAATTACGTGTCGAAGACGCCGTCGGACCGCGCCGCGCTGCGCACCGTCGTCACCGCCGGCAATTACGACCGGTTCGGCATCTCGGCGGAGGCGACCGACCGGATCGATGCCGATGGCGTGGTCAGCTACCGCCTCGGCGGCTTCTACGAAGCGATGCGGCCCTATCGCTTCAACACGCTGAACAAATCGCTGATCGGCGATGCCGGCCTGTCGATCCGCACCAATCCCGGCGGGCTGCTGACGGTGCAGGTCACGACCTATGACAATTATCTGCGCGCCAATCGGCTGCGCGGGGTGCTGGTCGACGATAGCGGGCGCTTCCTCGGCTCGATCCGCTGGAACGCCAATGAAAAGAGCGACTTCCTGCACCTGACCTCGACCGCGACCCAGGCGCGCTATGCGACCGCGATCGGCGACGCGATCACGTTCGATGTCGGCGCCCGCTACTTCAAGGCGACCGAGCGGCAGAAATATCATGAGCCGCGCGGACGCAACGCCGCCAACCCCGATCTGGTGCTGCGCGAATTCCGCGATCAGGTCCGCCCGGTCGACGGCCTGTCCTTCGCCGCCAATGCGACCGCGACCACGACGCTGCTCGGCATGGAGCATCGGTTCCAGCTCGGCGGCGACTGGTTTCGCGAAACCAACATCCTGCAATCGCGCATCCTGCGCAGCGGCGTGCTGCCCTTGAGCCTGAGCCGCCCGGTCTATGGCCGATCGGACGGGGATGCGGCGCGGGCGATGGCGCTGCCCTTCACCGTCACCGACACCCGCTCGACCCGCTACGGCGTCTATGCGCAGGATCAAGTCAGCCTGACCGACCGGCTGCTGCTGGTGGGCGGGCTGCGCTACGACCGGTTCGACGATGGCGTAACCGTCGCCACCGGCAACCGCGTCACCGCCCGCTCGCGCTATGCCGACAGCGACGTCACCTTCCGCGGCGGCGCGATCTACCAGCCGCGCACCGACCTGTCGCTCTATGTCAGCTGGTCGCAGGGGTTCGAACCGCAGGCCAGCGCGTCGCAGGCGACCGATGCCGGCGGCCCGTTCGCGCCGGTCACCGGCAACCAGTGGGAAGGCGGCGTCAAATCGCGCCTGTTCGACGGCCGGCTGCAGGCGAATGCCGCGCTGTACCGCATCGTCCGCGAAAACATCCTGCAGGTCGATCCCGCGCTGCCCCCGGTCAACGGCGTCGATCAGCTGCGCCCGATCGGGCAGGTGACCAGCAAGGGGTTCGAACTCGACCTGACCACCGACCTCACCCGCAACTGGGTGCTGCTGGCCAATTATGGGTATAATGACGCGCGGATCACCGCCACCGCGCCGGGACAGGCGATCACCAACGCGGTCGGCACCCGCTTCGCCAATGCCCCCGCGCACAAGCTCGGCTTCTGGACCCGCTATCAGCTGCCGGTGATCCGGACCGCCCTTGCGTTCGGCGGCGAACATGTCTCGCGCCGCATCAGCCTCGCCGGACAGGCGGTCCGGCCCTACACCATCTTCGACGCGTCGATCACGCAGCAGCTGGGCTTTGCCGAACTGATGCTCCGGGTCGATAACCTCTTCGACACGGTGTACGCCGCCTCGGGCTTCTCGGCCCAGACCGGCCACTTCCCCGGCGACCCGCGCACCGTTTTCGCCGAACTACGCGCGAAGTTCTGACGCGACCTATCTCCCTCCCATCGTCACCCCGGGCTCGACCCGGGGTCCCGCTTCTTCTTCGCCCCCCCGGATCAAACCGGAGGCAACGAACCCCAGGCATCGATCGCCGCCCAGCCGGCAATCCCCTTCAGCGTCCGCGCCCGTGCCGCCGTCATCCCGCCCAGCGCGATGACCGGCACGCGCGCACCCAGGATCAGCCGCTGGAACCGCACCCGCCCCAGCGCCCGCGCATCGGGATGCGACCGGGTGGGAAAGACGGGCGAGACGAAGATGCCATCGATCCCCGCCCGCTCGGCGGCGATGCGTTCGCGCATCGAATGCACCGGCCGCGTCGCCAACCCCTTGGTTTTGCGCGCCTTTCGTCCGTGCACCCCGTCGCCACCCCGCAGCGGCGGCCCGGCGACCAGCAGCACCAGCCCCCGCGCCCGCGCGATCCGCCGCACCTGTGTAAACTTCCGCCGCCGTTCCCCTTCGGGTGTGGCATAATGCCGGAACACGACACCACTCCCCCGCGGCAACTTCGCCACCATCGCCGGCAATGCCTCGCCCAGCCGTTCATCGGTCATCAGCCAGCGGGTCGGCAAAGGGTGGCGGCGGCGCATGGCGGCCTCTATAGCGCGCGCGATGACCAAAACCGACACCCCGCTCGGCCTCGTTCGCGACCGGATCGCCCATGCCGAATCGATCGCCCGCCGCCCCCGCGGCGCGACGACGCTGATCGCGGTCAGCAAGACCCACGACGCCGCCGCGATCCAGCCGCTGATCGACGCCGGACAGCGCGTGTTCGGCGAAAACCGGGTACAGGAAGCGCAAGGCAAATGGCCCGCTTTGCAGGAGCTTACGCCCGGCATCGAACTGCATCTGGTCGGTCAGCTCCAGTCGAACAAGGCCGAGGATGCGGTTCGCCTGTTCGACGCGATCCATTCGGTCGACCGCCCCTCGCTGGTCGCAGCGCTGGCCAAGGCGATCGACAAGACCGGCCGCGCGCCCGCCTGTTTCCTCCAGGTCGATATCGGCGACGAACCGCAAAAGGGCGGCTGCGCGCTGTCCGACCTGCCCGCGCTGCTGGCCGAGGCGAAGGCCGCCGGGCTGCCCGTCGCCGGGCTGATGTGCGTCCCCCCCGCCGGCCTCGACGCCGCCCCCTATTTCGCGCTGACCGCCAAGCTCGCCCGCGACCATGGCCTCACCGGCCTCAGCATGGGCATGTCCGACGATTTCGAAACCGCCGTGACGCTCGGCGCGACCCATGTCCGCATCGGCTCCGCCCTGTTCGGCGCGCGGGGCCAGTAAAGGAACGATGATGACCCGTCCGAAAGCCCTGTTGTTCGACTTTGACGGCGTGCTGCTGGAAAGCGAATTTGCCGGCAACCGCCAGATCGCTGACTTCCTGACCCAGGCGGGCCATCCGACCAGCGCCGCCGATTCCATGGCCAATTTCATGGGCCTGTCGGGCGACCACTTCACCCAGGCGATCGAGAAATGGGTCGGCGGCCCGGTGCCCGACGGCTTCTGGGACGCGCGCGCCATCGAGGATGCCCGCGTGCTGGCAGAGGGGGTCGAGGCGGTGGCCGGGGCGGTCGCCTTCGTCCGGTCGCTCCCCGCCGACCTGCCGCGCGCGATCGTGTCGTCCAGCACGACCCACTGGATCGCGACGCATCTGGACCATCTCGGCATCCGCGACGCGTTCGGCGACCATATCTACAGCGGCAAGGAGCATGTCGCGAACGGCAAGCCCGCGCCCGACCTCTATCGGTACGGGGCGAAGCAGCTCGGCGTCGCGATCGAGGACTGCGCGATCCTCGAGGATTCGCCGGTCGGTGTCACCGGCGCCGTTGCATCCGGCGCCCGCGTGATCGGGCTGTGCGCCGGGTCCCATTGCGGCGTCGGCCATGACGACCGCCTGCGCGCGCTCGGCGTGACCGAGATCGCGCATGGCTTCGACGAGGTGGCGCGGTTGCTCGGGCTGGAACCGGTGTCGGTCTGAGTGTGGCCGGACGGTTGGTCCACGTAATGGCGTAAGCGAGTAGCAGGTGGTTTTCACGCGGAGGCGCGGAGACGCGAAGAAGAAGATTAGATTTCGCGCAGAGGCGCAGAGGCGCAGAGAGGTTGCGTTTGCCGCGTCCTCATCCGCGCCAGCGGCCTCATCTTAAGCCGAAGCGGGCGCGACGGTCTACCGATCGAGCGCAAGGTGGCAGCAAACGCAACCTCTCTGCGCCTCTGCGCGAACCAATTTCTTCTTCTATTCGAGCCAGCGGGAACACTGGAGGGCGGCACCAACCGCAACCCCTTCGCGCCTCCGCGTGACCCCCATTCTTCTTTCCGAAGCCGGGCCGTTACTGGCCCTTCTTCGCCGCCTGTTCCGCCGCGGCCGGATCGACCGACGGCGCGCCCGATGCCGGGGTCGCGGCGTTGACGACGTCGGCGGTGTTGGCCGGAGCCCCCTCCGCGACATTGCCCTCCGCCTCGGCCGGCGCCGCCTCGGCACCCGCGGCGGGAGCGGCCGGCAGCGGCAGGTTCGATCCCTGCGAATTGAGATAGGCGATGACGTTCGCCCGGTCCTCGGCGCTGCCCAGACCCGCAAAGGTCATCTTGGTGCCCGGCGCATATTTGCGCGGGGACGTCAGCCACGCATTCATCGAATCGAAGTCCCAGTTGCCCGGGATACCGGTCAGCGCGCTCGAATAGGCGAATCCCGGAATATGGCCGTGCTTCTTGCCCAGCACGCCCCACAGGTTCGGACCGATGCCGTTGGCCCCGCCCTGGTTCACCGTGTGGCAGGCGGCGCATTTCTTGAACACTTCCGCGCCCTTGGCGACGTCGGCGGTGGCGAGCAGCGTGGCGATCGGCACGGCGGCGGCAGCGCCACCCCCGGCTTCGGCGGCGCCCTCGACCGGATAGCCCGGCTTTTCCGGCGGACCGGAGTGAAACACCATGCCGCTGGCGATGGAAAGTCCGAGGGCAGCGGCGCAACCGGCCAATACCCAACCTGCGATGGTGTTCGTCCGGTCGTCCATGCCCTGAGCCGTCTCACCTAAATGTGGTTCTGTTTGGGGCCATGCTTAGAGGCGGCATCCGATACTGGCAAGACAGGGTTGCCGCCTGCCCCCGCGACCGATAATCGCCGCACCCCATGCAGAAATACGCCGCACCCGCGCGCCCGCTGGTGGCGCAGATGATCGAAGCCGCCGCGCGCGACCCGAATCGCACCGTCGCCTTTCAGGGCGCACCCGGCGCCAATTCGCATGTCGCGCTGACACAGGCGTTTCCCGACGGCCTGCCGCTGCCCTGTTTCGGCTTTGCCGATGCGATCGATGCGGTGCGTGTCGGACAGGCGGACTGCGCGATCATCCCGATCGAAAATTCGCTGCATGGGCGCGTGGCGGACATGCATTTCCTGCTGCCCGAATCCGGGCTGGTCATCACCGGCGAACATTTCCTGCCGATTCGCCATGCGCTGATGGGTCTGGGCCCGGTCGAGGGCATTCGTCAGGCGATGAGCCACGAACAGGCGCTGGGCCAATGCCGCCACTGGCTGAGCGCGCGCGGGATCGAGCCGGTAGCGCATCCCGACACCGCGGGTGCGGCGGCATCGGTCGCGGCGATCGGCGACCCGACGGTGGCGGCACTCGCCCCCCCGGCGGCAGCCGAGCTGTACGGGCTGCAACTGCTGGCCGACGACATTGCCGATGCCGACCATAATACGACCCGCTTCGTCGTCCTCGCCCGCGCCGCGCCGCCCGAACTGCCCGAGGGGCCGTGCATGACGACTTTGGTGTTCGAGGTGAAGAACCTACCCGCCGCGCTCTACAAGGCGATGGGCGGCTTCGCGACCAACGGCGTCAACATGACGAAGCTGGAAAGCTACCAGCGCGGCGGCACCTTCGCCGCGACGGAGTTCTTCTGCGACATCGAAGGACGGCCGGGCGAGCCGCATGTCGACCGCGCGCTCGACGAACTGCGGTTCCACAGCAAATGGGTGCGGTTGCTGGGGAGCTACGGGCGGGCAAGGGAGCGGGGGTAGAATTTCCCTCTGCGCACCCCGTTCGGTTCGAGCAGCTTCGAGCCTGTCGAGAAGCGTCCGTCGAGAACCTATTGCTTGGGGCAACCCCTTCTCGACTTCGGTTCTCGACAAGCTCGAACCTGCGCTCGAAGCAAACGGCGGCGAGGTGAAGGGGGCTTAAGTCACCCCACCACCCACGCCATCAACAGACTCCGCGCAATCGCATGGCCCGGCGGCGCGATGAACCGCGTCGTATCCCCGGCCAGCGCCGCGCGAACCTCGTCCCGCGTCGCCCAGAACGCGTCCTCCAGCTCGGTCGCATCGATCCGGAGTGCATCGTCCGCCGCCGTCGCGATGCACGCGATCATCAGCTGCGACGGAAACGGCCAGGGCTGGCTGGCGACATAGCGCACGCCGGCAACCGCGACACCCGCTTCCTCCAGCACCTCGCGCGCGACCGCTTCCTCGATTGATTCCCCGACCTCGACGAATCCGGCCAGCGCCGAATAGCGTCCTGCCGGCCAGCTCGGCTGGCGACCCAGCAGCACGCGGTCGTCATGCTCGACCGCCATGATGACCACCGGGTCGGTCCGCGGAAAATGCAGCGCGCCGCATCCCGGACACGACCGCGCCCAACCGCCACGCGCGACGACGCTCGCATGGCCGCACCGCGCACAGAAACCATGCCGCGAATGCCAGTCGACCAGGCTGCGCGCGATGCCGTAGAGCGCGACGTCAGCCGCCGGCATCTCCGCCAGCGCGGCCATCAGCGCGGGCGACCGCATAGCCGGCGCGCTGCCGTCGCCCTCGCCCGCCACGAACAGCGGCGCGCCCTCCAGATAGCCGAGCAGCAGCGCATCGCGGCGCGCCGGGTCCATCGCAGCCAGCTGCAGCGCCCCGTCCTCCGCCACCGGCGGCTCCAATCCGGTCAGCACCAGCAGCCGCGCCGCCGGATCGGCCAGGCACCGGGCGAATGCGGCCGGATCGTCGCGCTCATTGTCGGCACGGACCAGCGCCACGCCGGTAAAGCCGATCATCGCACCGGCCCGGCAAGATCGCTGGCCAATGCCTTCACCAGATCGTCGCGCAGCGGCCATTTGTCCGCCGGGAAGTAATTGACCATGAGGGTCCCGCGCACCTGCCGCACCGGATCGACGAACGCGACCGTGCCGGCCGCCCCGCCCCAGCCATAGGTGCCCTTGCCCGGCCGTCCGGGCAGCGTTTCCAGATACACCGAACCGCCCGCGCCAAAGCCCATTTTCGGCCCCGCCTGCCCACCGGTAGCCCCGTCGACCCCGCCAAAGGTCACGCCGGCCGGCAACAGGTTCGACATGCCCAGCGCCACCGTGGCCGGTTTCATCACCCGCTTGCCGTTCAACGTGCCGCCATTCTGGAGCATGTGAAGAAACCGGTCGTAATCCGCCGCCGACATGACGAGACCCGCTCCGCCATAGGGGAAGCTCGGCGGCGACAGCCAGACCGACGTGGCGCCCGGATCGACCGGCACCAGATTGTCGCCGGCCCAGGCATAGTTGGTGACCAACCGCCCCTTCTGCGCCGCCGGGACCGTCCAATAGGTCGACGTCATGCCCAGCGGACCGAACATCCGCGTCTGCAAGAACCGCTCGAACGACATGCCCGAAGCCACCTCGATCACCCGACCCAGTACGTCCAGCCCGATCGAATAGCTCCACTTCGTCCCCGGTTCGGCGATCAGCGGCAGGGTGGCGACGCGGTTGGCGAATTCCTCCAGCGATTTCGGCCGTGCCTGCGCCATCGCGACCTCGGCCTGCGCGTTGACCGCTGCCGGCACGATGCCCAACCGCTCATATTCCTTGAGCAACGGCCCCTTGGTCACGATGCTGTAGCCAAGGCCGGCGGTGTGGGTCAGCAGATGGCGCACGGTGATCGGCGTGGTCGCCGGCCGGCTGGCGAGGCTCTTGTCGGGGTCGGTCAGCACCTTCATCGACTTGAAGCCGGGGATGAAGTCGCTGATCGGCTGGTCGAGCTTCAGCTTGCCGTCCTCGACCAGCATCATCGCCGCCATGCCGGTGATCGGCTTGGTCATCGAATAGACGCGCCACAGCGTATCGACATTGGCCGACGCGGCATTGGCGTCGGTGGCGACCCGGCCGGCGGCATGCGCGCTGGTCCAGTCCGGCCCGCCGACGATCACCACCATGCCCGGCGCCTTCTTCTGCGCGACATAGCTGCGGACCATCCCGTCGGTTGCGGGCAGTGCACGGACCGCCGGGCGGGCGGGCGCGCGCGGCGGAGCGGCCTGTGCCCAAGCCACCGCCGGCTGCACCAGCAACAGCGCGCCGGTCAGCGCCAGCATATTTCGGACCCGGTTCTCACCCCTCATCGCATTCCCTCCACAGCCGTTATCGCCCGCGCGAACAGCGTCGGCATGCCGGCGGCTTCAAGGTCCGCGACCGGCCACCATTCGCCCTGCGCGGTGTCGTCGACTGCATCCGCCACCATGACGGTGCAGGCAAGATCGAAATGGGTAAAACCATGGCGGACCAGACCGATGGCGCGCCAGTCGGCGGCGAACGGCGCGCCTTCGGCGCCCGGATCGCTATCGCTCCACGGCCCGGTCGGCAGCGCGCGCATACCGCCCAGCATCCCCTTGTCCGGCCGCCGCACCAGCAGCACCCGCCCGTCCCGTTCCGCCCAGAACAGCGTGCCGAATCGCTGCGGCTTCGCCTTCTTCACAGCCTTGACCGGAAAGGCGTCGGGCGTGCCCATCGCATAGGCCGCGCAATCGTCGCGCAGGGGGCAGAGCAGGCAGCGCGGCGAGCGGGCGGTGCAGACCATCGACCCCAGGTCCATCATCGCCTGCGCGAAATCGCCCGCGCGGGCGTCCGGCGTGATCGTATCGGTGCCCGCGCGGATCGCCGGGCGGGCACCGGGCAAGGGCTCCGCAACCGCGAACAAGCGCGACACGACCCGCTCGACATTGGCATCGACCACCACCGCCCGCCGGCCAAAGGCGATCGCCGCGATCGCCGCCGCCGTATAGTCGCCGATCCCCGGCAGCTTGCGCAGATCGCTTTCGGTGTCGGGCAGCCCGCCCCGCGCCGCGACGACCCGCGCGCAGGCCAGCAGGTTGCGGGCGCGGGCATAATAGCCCAGCCCCGCCCATGCCGCCATGACATCGGCATCGTCCGCCGCCGCCAGCGCCGCGAACGACGGCCAGCGCGCGGTCCACGCCTCGAAATAGGGCCGCACGCTCGCCACCTGCGTCTGCTGGAGCATCACCTCCGATAGCCACACGCGGTACGGATCGGGCGCTGCCGTTCCGGGCGGGCTGCGCCACGGCAGGGAACGATGGTTGCGATCATACCAGTCGAGCAACCGTTCGGCGACAGAGAGATGCTTGGCGTCCACGTCGGCTCTATGGCATGGGATGCCGACAATGACGACGCGCCCCCGCCCCCATGCGACGATTCCCGAACCCCGCCGGCGTGGCGGTGCGCGGCCCGTGGCCGAATTGCTGCCCGATATCGGCGGCGCGGCGTTCCGCAAGTTCGGTTTCGTCCAGTCGGCGGTGGTGAGCCGCTGGGGCGAGATCGTCGGCGAACGCTTCGCCCGCGTGTCCGCCCCCGAATCGATCCGCTTCCCGCCGGGCAAGCGCGCCGACGGAACGCTGACGCTGATCGTATCGGGCGCGCATGGCACGATGATGCAGCATATCGCGCCCGAAATCGTCGAGCGGGTGAATCGCTTCTTCGGCTATCCGGCGGTCGCCCGGCTCCAGTTCCGGCACGGCGAGGTCCGCCCGCGCCGCCCGGTGCCGCCGCGCCGTGAACCGCCGCCGGTCCCGGCCGAAATGCACGAAAGCCTGCGCGACATCGCCGATCCCGAGCTGCGCGAGGTGCTTGCCGCACTCGCCGGTGCGGTCGCCGCCCCGCCGCCCCCCGCCATTCCGATCCTCGGCAAGGTCCGCTGATGCGTATCCTCATCCTGCTCTGTTCGTTCATCCTCGCGCTGTTCGGGATGCCCCCGGCCAAGGCGCAGGCCCCGGCCAAGGCGGCGACCGCGCGCAACTGGACCAACAGCGTCACGATGCTGCCGACCGGCGGCATCGCGGTCGGCAATCCGATGGCGCGGGTGCAACTGGTCGAATGGGCCAGCTATACCTGTTCGCACTGCGCCGCCTTCGCCCGCGATGCGAAGCCCGAGCTGACCGCGCTGACCCGCTCCGGCAAGGTACGCGTCGAATATCGCACGCTCCCGCGCGACGCGCTCGACCTGACCGCCGCGCTACTCGCGCGCTGTGGCGGGGCGAACCGCTTCCTGGCGGCGCATGACGCGATCTTCGCGCAGCAGAGCGCGATGCTCGACAAGGCCGAGGCATTCGCCGCGACGCCGCCCGCGCAGCAGCCGACCCCGACCATCGGCAAGCGGCTGGAACAGCTCGCCGCTGCCACCGGGCTGCGCACGCTGGTGCGGGGACAGGGCGTGGACGATGCGAAGATCACCGCCTGCCTGAACGACGAAGCCGCACAGAAGCGGGTGATCGCCATTGCCGAAGCGGCGCAGGCGGCCGGCGTCGAAGGCACACCCAGCTTCGAGGTCAACGGCAAGAAGGTCGAAGCCCATGACTGGGCGACGCTCAAGCCGTTCCTGACCGCCTCCTGATCCTTAGAAGAGAGTAGATCCCATGCGTTTCGCCTTCCCCCTGATCGCGCTTGGCCTGTTGTCGGCCTGTGGCGGTGGTGATTCCGGCACCGGCACCAATGGCAGCGCCGCCGCGCCGGTCGCCAATGTCGCCGCGCCGGCCGGCAAGAAATGGACCGACATGGTCGCGGTCACGCCGGAGGGCGGCTATCGCATCGGTAACCCCGACGCGGCGGTGAAGCTGGTCGAATATGGTTCGCGCACCTGCCCGACCTGCGGGGCCTTTGCCCGCGAAGGCAACGAACCGCTCATCAACAACTATGTCTCGACCGGCAAGGTGAGCTTCGAATTCCGCGACTTCGCGGTGCACGGCGCGCCCGATCTGGCGGCGGCGGTGCTCGGCCGCTGCAACGGCACGGCGACCTTCTTCCCGCTACTCGAAGCCATGTATCAGGACCAGGCGGCGACGCTGGAGCGGATGCAGGCGATCCCGCAGGCCGAACAGGCGCGGTTGCAGTCGATCCCGCCCTTGCAGGCGGTTACCGGCTGGGCCGATGCCGCCGGCTTCGTCGATTTCGTCAAGCAGCGCGGCGTGCCCGAGGCGAAGGCGCGCCAGTGCCTCGCCGACCAGAACCTGCTGCAACAGGTGGTGAAGATCACCGAAGAAGGCGGCGCGACCGTCACCGGCACCCCGACCTTCCTGATCAATGGCGAAAAGGTCGAGAATGCGGTGACTTGGCCACAGATCGAGGCAGCGCTGAAGGGCGCCGGCGCCTGACCCCATGGCCGCGGGTGACGACGCGGCCACTTCACGCGCGCCGGGGCTGACGCTCCGACGACTGCGGCTGAGCGGATTCAAGAGCTTCGTCGACCCCGCCGATCTGGTGATCGAACGCGGGCTGACCGGCGTGGTCGGCCCCAATGGCTGCGGCAAGTCGAACCTGCTCGAAGCGCTGCGCTGGACCATGGGCGAGAACAGCGTGAAATCGCTGCGCGGCGCCGGCATGGACGATGTCATCTTTGCCGGCACCGAAACCCGCCCGCCCCGCGACTTTGCCGAGGTCGCGATTCTTGCCGAGGATGCAGCGGGCGACGAGGTCGAGATCGTCCGCCGGATCGAACGCGGTGCCGGCTCCGCCTATCGTATCAACGGTCGCGACGTGCGGGCGAAGGACGTGTCGCTGCTGTTCGCCGATGCCGCGACCGGCGCGCATTCGCCCGCGCTCGTCAGCCAGAACCGGATCGGCGCGGTCATCGCCGCCCGCCCCGCCGAACGCCGCGCGATGCTGGAGGACGCCGCCGGCATCTCCGGGTTGCATATTCGCCGCAAGGATGCCGAGGGAAAGCTGCGCGCCACGGAGACCAATCTCGACCGGCTGGGCGAAATGGCGCAGGAACAGGATGCCCGCGCCGCCGTCCTCCGGCGGCAGGCGCGGATCGCCGCCCGCTATCGCGAACTGACCGACGCGATCCGCATCGCCGAGGCGCGCGCCATCTATGCCCGCTGGCGCGATGCCGCCACCGCCGCCGATGCCGCCAGGGCGGAGGCGAACGCCGCCGAAACCCTCGTCGCCAGCCACGGCAGCGCGCAGGCGGAGTCGCTCGCCGAACAAACCGCCGCGACGCAGGCCTTGGCCGCCGCCCGCGCGACCGCGCAGGAACTGCGGCAGCGCGCGGCCGATGCCGGCCATGCCCGCGAACGGTTGCAGGCGCAGGCCCATGCCGCGACCCGGCGGCTGGCCGATCTGGAGGCGCAGGCCACGCGGCTGAGCGAGGATCGCGCGCGCGAGGCGGCTCTGGCCGGCGATGCCGCCAATGCAGCGGCGCGGCTGACCGACGAGATCGCGCGGCTGACGCAGGCTATCGCCGATGCGGCGGCACGCCTCCCCGAACTGGACGGGGCGCTGGTCCGGGCGACCGAGGCCGCGATGGCCGCCGATGCCGCCCATGGCGAAGCGGTCGCGGCCCAGGCCGCCGAACTGGCCGAGGCTCGCGTCGCCGCCGCCGCACAGGACGCAGCGCGCATCCGCCTCGACCGCGCGCGCCGCGACGAAGCGCGTGCGCTCGCCGAACAGGGGGCATTGCCGGCGCTCGCACCGCTGACCGTCGAGCGGACGGCAGCCGTCGAGCGTCGCGCGGCAGCACTGGCCAGCGCCGACACCGCCCGCACCACCATCGCCCATGCCGATGCCGCCGAACGATCCGCGCAGGAGGCGCGCGGCCGGGCACAGGCCGACCGCGCGACCGCCGCCGCCGAACTCGCCGCGTTGGACGGGGAGATCGGCGCGCTCGAACGCGCGCTCCGGCGAAGCGGGCGGGCGCGGATCATCGATTCGGTACGCGTCGAGCCGGGGTTCGAAGCGGCATTGGCGGCGGCGCTGGGCGACGATCTCGACGCCGGGACCGATCCGGCGGACGACCGCTATTGGGAGGATGCCGGGAACAGGGCCGATGGTCCGCCGGTGCCGCACGGCATCGGGCGACTATCGGCGCAGGTTGCCGCCCCCGCGCTCGCCCGGCGTTTGGCGCAGGTGCTGGTCGTGGAACGCGACGAGGGCACGACGCTGGCGGTCGGGCAACGGCTGGTGACGCTCGACGGGGCGATGCGCCGCTGGGACGGCCTGCGTGCCCGAGCCGGATCGGGGGCCGCCGCCGCCGAACGCCTCGCCCGCGCCAACCGGCTGCGGGCGTTGGGGCAGGAACGCCCGGCACTGATCACCCGCCGCGACACCGCCGACGCGGCACTCGCCGCCGCCGATGCCGCGATCGCCGATGCGCGAACGACCCTCGCCGCCGCCCGCCGCACGCTCGAACAGGCCGAAGCGCAGGCCCGCGAGGCATTGCGCGCCGAAGATCGCGCCACCGCCGCGATCGAACGGGCACAGGCGCGCGCCGACGACGTTGCCGCCCGTCTGCAACGCCTCCGCGCCGACCTGATCGAGGCGCAGGACGAGAGCGACCGCGCCGATGCCGCGCTTGGCCAGCTACCCAATCGCAGCGCGACCGCCGGCCGCGTCGCGGCGCTGGCGGGCGCAGCGGCGACCGCGCGGACGCAGATGGCCGACGCCCGCTCGGCCCGTTCCGCGCTCGACGCCGCCCTCAGGCGCGACCGCGAACGGCTGGAGACGGCGAAGACCGAACTGTCCGCGTGGCGATCGCGCGCTACCGATGCCGATCACCGCATTGCCGAGGTCGAGGCGCGAGCCGCCACGCTCGCCGCCGACCGCGCGGCGTTGCGCGACCGGCCAGCGGCCCTTGCCGCGGAGCTGGCGCAGGTCGATGGCGCGCTCGGCGATCTACGCCGCGCCGCGACCGAGGCGGCTACGCTCGAAACCGCGGCCGAAACCCGCCTGCGCGCCGCCGAGCGGGCGGGCAGTACCATCGCCGAATCGCTCGCCTCGGCCCGCGAACGCCGCGCCGGCGCGTCCGCGCGGGCCGACGCGCAGGAACAGCGCCGGCTGGAAATGGGGCGGTTGTCGGGCGAACGCTTCCAATGCCCCCCGCCGCTGCTGCCGCGCATCGGCTTTGTCGGCACGGAGGTGGGCGATGCGACCGACGAGAGTGCCGCGCACGACCGGCTGCTCGCCGACCGCGACCGGATCGGCCCGGTCAATTTGATCGCCGACACCGAACTGGCCGAACTGGAAGCGGCACAGGGCGAGACCACCGCCGAACGTGCCGAACTGGCCGAAGCGGTACAGCGGCTGCGCGGATCGATCGGCACGCTCAACCGCGAAGGGCGCGCGCGGCTGCTGACGGCGTTCGACGCGGTCGACGGCCATTTCCGCCGCCTGTTCGGCGCGCTGTTCGACGGCGGGCAGGCGCAGCTCGCGCTGGTCGATTCGGACGATCCGTTGGAAGCGGGCCTCGAAATCCTCGCCCAGCCGCCGGGCAAGCGGCTGCAATCGCTGACCCTGCTGTCGGGCGGCGAACAGGCGCTGACCGCCGTCGCGCTGATCTTCGCGCTGTTCCTGACCAACCCGTCGCCAATCTGCGTGCTCGACGAGGTCGACGCGCCGCTGGACGATGCCAATATCGATCGCTTCTGCGACCTGCTCGACCGCATGGCCGCCGATACCGACACCCGCTACCTGATCGTGACCCACAATGCCGCGACGATGAGCCGGATGCACCGGCTGTTCGGCGTGACGATGGTCGAACGCGGGGTCAGCCGGCTGGTATCGGTCGATCTGGGCGGCGCGACGGGACTGCTCGCGGCGGAGTAGAACAGCCCCCCACACAACCAAGAAACGTCACCCCAGCGTAGGCTGGGGTCTCGCGCGGCGAGGAGCGCGTTTCACAACGGGGAGACCCAGCCTGCGCTGAGGTGACGTCGACTTTCGTTACTGCCCCGCCTTCACCACCGCGCGAAACTCTTCCCGCGTGATCCGGCCGTCCTTGTTCTGGTCCATCAGCGCGAAGGCGGTGGCGAGGCCGGCGGCTGCCTGCCCTTTCTGCGACGGGTCCTGCTTCGCCGCTTCGGCATCGATCTGGGCGCTCATCACGTCGAACTCGGCCTTGCTGATCGTGCCGTCCTTGTCCTTGTCGAAAATGCCGAAAAACTCGGTCTCGTCCTCGGCCGCCGGTTCGACCACCGGCGCGGGCGGGGTTGCCGGGGCGGGCGCGGGAGCGGTCTGCAGCGCAAGGGCAAGGACGGCGAGGAACATCGGGTTTCTTTCCGAAAAGGGGAAATGTGCGACACGATTGCACCGCATTCGCGCCTGCGCAAGCGCGTGTCCTTGCGCGGCGGCCCCGCGTCGCCTAACCGCGCGCCGAACCACTGCATTCCCAAGGAGCCGCCCATGGCCGAGTCCATCAATCGCGTCGTCCTCGCCTATTCGGGCGGCCTCGACACCAGCGTCATCCTCAAATGGCTGCAGCAGGAATATAATTGCGAAGTCGTGACCTTCACCGCCGACCTCGGCCAGGGCGAGGAACTCGAGCCGGCGCGCAAGAAGGCCGAGCTGATGGGCATCAAGCCCGAGCATATCTTCATCGACGACCTGCGCGAGGAATTTGTCCGCGACTTCGTGTTCCCGATGATGCGGTCGAACGCGCTGTATGAAGGGCTGTACCTGCTCGGCACCTCCATCGCACGCCCGCTGATCGCCAAGCGCCAGATCGAGATCGCGAAGGCGGTCAATGCCGACGCGGTCAGCCATGGCGCGACCGGCAAGGGCAACGACCAGGTCCGCTTCGAACTCGGCTATTATGCGCTGCAGCCCGACATCAAGGTCATCGCGCCGTGGCGCGAATGGGACCTGACCAGCCGCAGCGCGCTGATCGCCTTCGCCGAACAGCACCAGATTCCGGTGCCCAAGGACAAGCGCGGCGAATCGCCCTTCTCGACCGACGCGAACCTGCTGCACACCTCGTCCGAGGGGAAGGTGCTGGAGGATCCGTGGGACGAGGTGCCCGACTACGTCTTCTCGCGCACGGTGAACCCGGAGGATGCGCCCGATACGCCGCAGGTCATCACCGTCGCGTTCGAACGCGGTGACGCGGTCGCGGTCGATGGTGAGGGCATGTCGCCCGCCACGCTGCTCGCCAAGCTCAACGAACTCGGCCGTGCGCACGGTATCGGCCGGCTCGACCTGGTCGAGAACCGCTTCGTCGGCATGAAGTCGCGCGGCATGTACGAAACGCCGGGCGGCACGATCCTGCACGCCGCGCACCGGGCGATCGAACAGATCACGCTCGACCGCGGTGCCGCGCACCTGAAGGACGAACTGGCCCCGCGCTATGCCGAGCTGGTCTATAACGGCTTCTGGTTCTCGCCGGAGCGCGAGATGCTGCAGGCGGCGATCGACCACAGCCAGCACAAGGTGTCGGGCGAAGTCCGCCTCAAGCTGTACAAGGGCGGGGTCCATGTCATCGGCCGCCGGTCGCCCAATTCGCTCTACAGCGAAAAGGTCGTGACGTTCGAGGACGATCAGGGCGCCTATGACCAGCGCGACGCGGCCGGCTTCATCAAGCTGAACGCGCTGCGCCTGCGCCTGCTCGGCCGGCGGGATCGCTGATCGACGTAAGATTGCCTTAACCACATTTTAGCCACTCGCATGGCACCGACCGTTTCGAACGAAGCGGGGGAGTTGTGCGGGTGGCTAGCGACAATGTGGACGTGGCGATCGTCGGCGCCGGTCCGGCCGGCCTTACCGCCGCCTATCTGCTGACCAAGGCCGGGCTGTCGGTCACCGTCATCGAACAGGACCCGCGCTATGTCGGCGGGATCAGCCGCACCGTCGAGCATGACGGTTTCCGCTTCGATATCGGCGGCCACCGCTTCTTTTCGAAATCGCAGGAAGTCGTGGCGCTGTGGAACGAGATTCTGCCCGACGACTTCATCGACCGCCCGCGGATGAGCCGCATCTTCTATGGCGGCAAATTCTACAGCTATCCGCTGCGCGCGTTCGAGGCGCTCGGCAATCTCGGCCTCGTCACCTCCGCGCTGTGCATGGCGAGCTATGCCAAGGCCAAGCTGTTCCCCCGCCGTACGGTCGCCTCGTTCGAGGACTGGGTCGTCAACCAGTTCGGCCACAAACTCTATTCGATCTTCTTCAAGACCTATACCGAGAAGGTGTGGGGCATGCCGTGCGACACCATGTCGGCGGACTGGGCGGCGCAGCGGATCAAGGGGCTGAGCCTCGGCGCGGCGGTGCTCGACGGGCTCAAGCGGTCGCTGGGTCTCAACCGCAAACCCAATGACGGCATGGCGGCCAAGACCCTGCTCGAAAGCTTCCGCTATCCGCGCAAGGGGCCGGGGATGATGTGGGAAGCAGCGCGCGACCATGTCGTCGCGGGCGGCAATACCGTGCTGATGGGCCATGCGCTGCGCACGCTGGAACATGATGTGGCGGCGGATCGCTGGCGGATGGTGGCGACCGACCGCGCCGACGATTCGACGCGGATTATCACCGCGCGCCACGTCATCTCCTCGGCGCCGCTTCGTGAACTCGCCTCGCGCATCCATCCGCTGCCCGCGACGCTGCCCGACGCCAGCGCCCTGCGCTACCGCGACTTCCTGACCGTCGCGCTGATGATCCGGTCGAGCGACCTGTTCCCCGACAACTGGATCTACATCCACGACAACCGGGTGAAGGTCGGCCGCGTCCAGAATTTCCGCAGCTGGTCGCCCGAAATGGTGCCCGATCCAGCCATCGCGTGCGTCGGCCTCGAATATTTCTGCTTCGAGGGCGACGGGCTATGGGCCAGCAGCGACGACGATCTGATCGCGCAGGCGACGCGCGAACTGGCGACGCTCAAGCTGGTCGATGCCAAGGACGTGGTCGGCGGTGCGGTCGTGCGCCAGCCGAAAGCCTATCCGGTCTATGACGAAGGCTATGCCGACCGGGTCGAGGCGCTGCGCACCGAACTGGAAACCCGTTTCCCGACGCTGCACATGGTCGGTCGCAACGGCATGCACCGCTACAATAACCAGGATCATGCGATGATGACGGCGATGCTGACCGTCCGCAACATCCTCGCCGGCGCGCGCATCCACGATGTGTGGCAGGTGAACGAGGACGCCGAATATCACGAGGCGGGCCGCGAAGGCGAACAGGCCGCCCTCGCCAGCGTCCGCGCGGTGCCGACCGCGATCCGGGCGGCGGCGTGAGCGAGGCGGCGGGGCGCGACACGCCCTCGCCGGTCGCGGTCTGGGGGTTCGTTTCGCTGGTCCTGATCCTGTGCGCGATCCCGCGCATCGGTCCGCTGCGCATGTACGATCCCGACGACATCATGCGCCTGCTCGAAGTACGCGCGCTGCTCGACGGGCAGAGCTGGTGGGACGTCGGACAGCATGGCTTTGCAGGTCCGGGGCTGACGATGCACTGGTCGCGGCTGGTCGACCTGCCGCTGGCGGCGGTCGTCCTCGCGCTGCGCGGCATCGTCGGGGACGCCGCTGCCGAGCGGATCGCGGCGATCGCCGTCCCGCTCGTCACGCTGGGTGTCGTCATGACACTGGTCGCGGCGATCACCCGCCGGCTGGCCGGGCGGCCAGCGGCACTGGCCGCGATGGTCATGGTGCCGCTGACGACGCCATTGCTCAGCCAGCTGCAACCGCTGCGCATCGACCATCATGGCTGGCAGATCGCCAGCGGGCTGCTGGCTGCCGCCGCGCTGATCCTGCGCCGCGACGGGCGCAGCGGGATCGTCGCGGGACTGGGTGGCGCGCTGCTCGTCACGATTTCGTTCGAAGGATTCGCCTTCCTCCTCGCGCTGATTGCCGCGGCGGGGCTGGCCTGGGTATTCGTGCCGGCGCGGGCGGCGCAGACGCGCGGCTTCGGCCTGACGATGGCGCTGGCCACGCTGCTGCTCCACCTCGTCACCCGTGGTCCCGGTTGGGCCAGCCCGGCCTGCGACGCGATCGACCCGGCATGGCTGGCGACGATCGGCATCGCCGGGATCGGCCTCGCTCTGGCGACGCTGGCCCCGCTGCGGTCGCCCGTCGGGCGGTTCGCGCTGCTGGCCGTGACCGGCGCGGCGACGGTCGCGACGATGGCGCTGCTCGCCAGCGAGTGCGCCCGCGGGCCGTTCGGAATGCTCGATCCGCTGACCTACCGCGTCTGGTTCCTCAATATCGCCGAGGGGCTGCCGGTCTGGCATCAATATTGGCCGACGATCGCCGGCAGCTTCACCTTGACGGCGGTCGCGGTCGTGGTGACCCTGCGTCGGGTGCTGGCGGCACCGGGGCACCGGCGGGAGCCCTGGACGATCCTGCTCGGCCTGCTGATCGCGGCCACGCTGTGCGGCCTTATCGTGCTGCGATCCGCCGCGCTCGCCAATGCGCTCGCCATTCCCCCGGTGGCGGCGATCGTCGCCGACCGCCTCGCCCGCGCGCGGGCCATCGTGCCGCCGCTCCGCCGCCTCGCCGCCCTGCTGGGTGTCGCGGCGATCGCGGCGCCGGGACTGGTGCTGACCGGCATCCTGTTGCTGCTGGGCGTGCCGGACCGTGCGGTCGTATCGATCCCGCGGCCCTATCTGACTGGGGAAAAGCCCGTCTGCCCACGCCAGCCCGACGTCGTACCGCTGGCAGCGCTGCCGGCAGGCGCCACGATCCTCGCCCCGCTCGATATCGGGCCGGCGATCGTCGCATCGAGCCGCCTCCGGCCGATCGCCAGCGGCTATCATCGCAACGCCCCCGCCATGCGGTTCGTCATCGCCAGCTTCATGGCCCGGCCCGACCTGTCGCGCAGCGCGATCCTCGGGCGCGGGGTCGATTATGTCGTCGGCTGTCCGGGCATTTCGGAAAATCTGGCCTATGCCAATGCCGCCCCCCACGGCCTGTGGGCGCGGCTGGAGCGGGGCGAGCGTTTCGACTGGTTGCAACCGGTCGCAATTCCCGACTCGCCAATATTGGTATGGCGGGTGGTCCGCCCTCTTGCGAGCCCGCCTGCCTAGCCCGTAAGGACGCAAGGGTATGACCCGATCCGCCGAACAGCTCCGTTGGTGGCAGACGCGCTGGTTCGTCGCACTGATGGCGGTGCTGGCGGCGGTGCCGCTGCTATGGCCCGACATCCCGCCGATGGTCGACCTGCCGGGACATATGGGCCGCTACCGCGTCCAGCAGATGTGGGACACCGGACAGGCGCCCTGGTTCCATGACTGGTATAATTTCGACTGGAGCCTGATCGGCAATCTCGGCGTCGACCTGCTCGTCTGGCTGCTCGAACCGCTGATCGGGCTCGAACCTGCCGTCAAGCTCATCATCCTGACGATCCCGGCGCTGACCGCCGTTGGCCTGTTGTGGATCGCGCGCGAAGTGCATGGCCGCATCCCGGCGACCGCGCTGTTCGCGCTGCCGATCGTCTACAGCTTTCCGTTCCATTTCGGCTTCGCCAATTTCGTGCTTTCGATGGCGCTGGCGCTCAACGCCTTCGCGCTATGGCTGCGACTGGGGCGGCAGGGGCGGCTGGTGCTGCGCGGGGTGGTGTTCGTACCCGTAGCCGGACTGATCTGGCTGACCCACACCTTCGGCTGGGGCACGCTGGGCGTGCTGGCCGCCTCGGCCGAGCTGATCCGCGAGCATGACAAGCGTCGCAACTGGTTCGCCGCCGCCTTCCATGCCGGGCTCCATTGCCTCGTCCTTGCGCCCCCTGCGCTGCTGATGCTGCTGTGGCGCTCGGGCGGCCATGTCGGCGGACAGACCGCCGACTGGTTCAACTGGCGCGCGAAGATGCAGTGGATGACGATGACGCTGCGCGACCGCTGGCAGCTCTACGACCTCGCTTCGGTCGCCGTCTTCTACCTCGTCCTGTTCAAGGGGTTGCGCGATCCGAACATCGGCTATTCGCGCAATCTGGGCCTGTCTGCGCTGTTCCTGATCGCCGTCTATGTCCTGTTGCCGCGCATCGTGTTCGGGTCGGCCTATGCCGATATGCGGCTGGTCCCCTATCTGTTCGGGATCAGCCTGATCGCGCTCCGGCCCAAGCCCGGCCTGTCGATCCGTCATGCCGGGGTGCTGGCGGCGATCGGCCTGGCGATCTTCGTCGGGCGGATGGCTGCGACCACCTACAGCTTCTGGCTGTACGACCGCGATTACGACCGCGAACTGGCGGCGTTGGACCATGTGCCGGTCGGCGCGCGGCTGGTCACGTTCGTTGGTGAGACCTGCTACAACGAATGGCGCATGACCCGGCTGCAGCATCTGCCCGGCATCGCGCTCGCCCGGCGCCAGGCCTATGCCAACGACCAATGGTCGATGGCCGGTGGGCAGCTGCTGACGGTCCGGTACAAGGAAGCACGCGGCTTCTCGCACGATCCGTCCGAACTGGTGACCGACGTCAAATGCCCCCGCGAATATTGGCGGCCGATCGCCGGTGCGCTGTACAAATTCCCGCGCGACGCGTTCGATTATGTCTGGCTGATCCGCCCGCCCCAATATGACCGGCGACTGGAACAGGGGCTGGTGCCGCTGTGGCGGAGCGGCCGCAGCGCGGTCTTCCGGATCGACCATAGCGTCCCGCCGCCCGACCTGACATGGAGCGATCTGGGCAATCGTCCGTTCGCCAAACCCCGCCGTCATCCGTCGCGACAGATGGCGGCCAACGAACCGGTAAGGAAAAACTGATGGACCTGCTGAACAACGCCTTGAAGCTGGCCGGCCAATTCGACCTGCCCGCCATCGCCGAAAAGGCGGGGATTTCGCAGGAACAGGTACAGACCGTCCTCGGCCTGCTCGCCAAGTTCGCCGGCCATGCCGACCCGGCGCAGGAAGCCGCCGACCATAGCGGCGTGTCGCGCCATCAGATCGAGGCGATCCTGTCCGAAGTCGGCGGTCCCGATGCGCTGGGCCAGTTCGCGCAGCTGCTCGGCCTCGACGTCAATCCCGGCGCGCTCGGCGGGATCGGCGACATGCTGCCCGGCGGGCTGGGTGGCCTGATGGGGAAGAAGTAAGGCGAGCTACGCAGCCTGCTTCTCTCCTTGGCCATGGACGTCATCCCGGCGAAGGCGGGGATCTCCCGGTAACAGGGCGAGACAGGAGCCGCTGGAGACCCCAGCCTGCGCTGGGGTGACGTTTTTGGCCGGGGCGACTGGACCCTACGCCCGCCGAAACGGCGTCAGCTCGCTCAGAAATTCCTGTTCCTGCCCAACCGCCGCCCGCTCCCGATCCAGGAAGTCCGCCACCGCGCGGCGAAAGCCGGGATCGGGCAGGAAATGGGCCGACCACGTCGTTACCGGCACATAGCCCCGCGCCAGCTTGTGCTCGCCTTGGGCGCCGGCCTCGACCCGCTGCAACCGCCGCGCGATGGCGGCGTCGATCGCCTGATAATAGCATAGCTCGAAATGGAGGAACGGCACCTCCTCCACCGCCCCCCAATAGCGGCCGTACAGCGCGTCGCCGCCGATCAGGTTCAGCGCCCCGGCGATCGGCCGCCCGCCCCGCTCGGCGAGGATCAGCAACACCGCGTCCGGCATCGTTTCCGACAGCAACGAGAAGAAGGGGCGGGTGAGATAGGGGCGGCCCCATTTGCGGCTGCCGGTATCCTGATAGAAGGTCCAGAAGGCGTCCCAATGCGCCTCGGTCAGTTCGCGCCCGGTCAGGTGCCGGACGGTCAGCCCGTCCAGCGCGGCGGCGCGTTCCTTGCGGATCGCCTTGCGCTTGCGGCTGGCCAGATCGTTCAGGAAATCCTCAAAGCTCTCATAGCCGCGATTGGCCCAGTGAAACTGCGTGCCCGCCCGCGTCAGCCAGCCCGCCGCTTCGAACGCCGGCAGCTGCGCTTCCTCCACGAACGTCGCATGGGCCGACGACAGCCCGTTCTGCCGCACCACTGCCTCGACCGCGCCGATCAGCGCGGCGGCATCGGCCCCGTCGCGCAACAGCAGCCGGGGGCCGGGCACCGGGGTGAACGGTGCCGCGATCTGCAGCTTGGGATAATAATCGCCCCCGGCCCGCTCCCACGCATCGGCCCAGCTATGGTCGAACACATATTCGCCCTGGCTGTGCCCCTTGGCATAGGCCGGCGCGATGGCGGCAGGCACGCCGTCGGCATCGTCGACGATGATCGGCAGCGGTTGCCACCCCGATCCCGGCCCGACGCTGCCCGATTCCTCCAGTGCCGACAGGAAGGCGTGGCGGAGGAACGGATTGCCCGTGCCCGCGCAGGCATCCCACTGGTCGGCAGGCACGGCGCGGACGCCCTCGGCGATACGAGCGGTGATGGTGGTCACGGACGGCAAGATAGGGGGTGATGATGGAGTCCGGTAGCCCTCATACCCATCGTCATCCCGGCGAAGGCCGGGATCCATGGATACGGGCCGCTTCGCAAGGTTCGCGACGTCGGTCTGTCCATCGATTTCGGCCTTCGCCGGAATGACGATCCTGTCAGTCCTTCGCCACCTTCAACGCCTCCTTGAACATCAACTCCCGCCGCGGCACCGGAATCTTGATCCCATGCTCGCCGAACAGGTCCCACAACCGGTTGAGCACGTCGGACCGCACATTGCCCACCCCCTGCTCGGGATCGCTGATCCACGCCAATATCTCATGCTCGACCGCATATTCGCCATAGGAGATCAGCCAGACATTGGGCGCCGGGCTGCGCAGCACGCGCGGGCTTTCGGTCGCCGCCTGCAGCATCAGCTTCTGTGCGAGCCTGAGGTCGGTTTCATACCCTACCCCGACCGGAATGCGCACACGCACGTTGCGGTCGGAAAAGGACCAGTTCTCCACCTCCTGGGTCATCAGGTTTTCGTTGGGGATCAGGTGTTCCTTGCCGTCGCGGGTGATGACCGACACCGCGCGCACGCCGATCTTGTTGACCCAGCCGAAGCTGTCGCCGACGACGATCACGTCGCCCGGCTTGATCGACCGGTCCATCAACAGGATGATGCCCGCGATCAGGTTACCGACCGTCTTCTGCAACCCGAAGCCGACCGCGAGGCCCAGCCCGCCCGAAAAGATCGCGAAGGTCGTGAGATCGATGCCGAGCAGGTCGATGCCGAAGAAGAAGGCGGTGATGACCACCGCGATCGACGCCAGCTTCTGCGCCAGCAGTTTCTGTGCGGGGTCGAGGCTCCGCGCCTGCCCGACCGCATGGCTGACCAGCTTGTTGGCAACGCGCACCACGGCATAGAGCACGACGGCGGTCAGCAGCGCACTGACCAGCGCCAGCAGCGACAGGCGCCTGCGCCCTACCGAGAAACCGATCGCGTCGAGCGTGGTGGTGATCGGCTCCAGCCCGCCGACCGATCCGGCCAGCACCGCGACGAACAGGATCGACGCCACCGCCCATGCCAGCCACCGGGCAAGGTTGACGCCGCGCAGCAGCTGCATCGCCAGCCGCGCAACGGCCGCCGCCAGCGCAACCCCGACGACGATATCGCCCAATGCCCCCCAGTCGCGGACCTGCGCCACCAGCGCGAGCGCCACGACCGCCACCAGGTGCCGGACGATATCGCACATCCGCGATGCGAGGCCGACGGCATGGTCGCCGACCCGCTGCCGCCACAAATCGGTCAGGTGCGGCCCCGCCCAGCGCCCGGCCAGCCAGCCAAGCAGCAGCGACAGCAGCACCAGCCCCAGGACGATGCCGGCTTCGATCAGTTCCCGCCCGTCCGCCACCGGCAATCCCTGTCCGGCCAGCCCGGCGGCAAGGTCGTTCACGGCGCCGCCCGGAACCGCGCGAGGCCCGCGGCAAGATCGGCCATCAGATCGTCACTATTCTCCAGCCCGATCTGCAACCGGATCATCGGTCCTTCCGCTTGGCGCCGCGTGACGCTGCGATAGCGATGCGGATCGATCGGCAGCGCGAGGCTTTCGAACCCGCCCCAGCTATAGCCGATCCCGAACAGCTTCAGCCCGTCGATCAGCGCTACCCGACCGGCATCGCTGCCACCGTTCAGGACGAAGGCGAACAGCCCGGCGCTGCCCCGGAAATCGCGCCGGAAAATGTCGTGCCCCGGACAGCCGGGCAACGCCGGATGCAGCACCCGCGCCACCTCGGGCTGTTCGGCCAGCCACCGCGCGATGCGGATCGACGATTCTCCATGCTGTTTCAGCCGCACCGCCATGGTGCGCAGGCCTCGCGCACCGAGCGCCGCATCGTCCGGCCCGACATGCTGGCCCAGTTGATAGGTCGCATCGCGCAGGCGCTGCCAGTGCGATGCGACGGCGGTGGCCGATCCCAGCATCGCGTCGGAATGGCCGACGACATATTTGGTGCAGGCCATAATCGTCACGTCGACGCCATGCGCCATCGCCGGGAACAGCAGCGGCGTGGCCCAGGTGTTGTCGAGGATGGTCGTGATGCCGCGTTCGCGCGCGATCGCCGTCATCGCCGGCACGTCCTGCACTTCGAAGGTGAGGCTGCCCGGGCTTTCGAGGAACAGCACCTTGGTCGCCGGCGTCATCAGATCGGCGATCCCCGCGCCGACGACCGGATCGTACAGCGTCGTCTCGATGCCGATCGTCTTCAACATGCCGTGTGCGAAGGCGCGGGTCGGGTCATAGGCGCTGTCGGGCAGCAGCAGATGATCGCCGGGCTTCAGGAATGCGAGCAACGCGGTGGTGATCGCCGCGACGCCCGACGGATAGAGCAACGTGCCCTCGGCCCCCGGCTCCAGTTCGGTCAGCGCCGCGGCCAACGACCATTGCGTCGGGGTGCCGCGCCGGCCGTAATAGAGCCGGTGATGGGTATCCTTGCCCGCCGCCGCGCGCAGGTCGGCGACGTCGTCGTACAGGATCGTCGAGGCCCGCCAGACGGGAACGTTGACCACCCCGCCGGTCCATTCGTCGCGGCGTCCGCCGGTGACGACCTGTGTCTCGGGCGCGTGGCTCGGGTCGGAAGCGCTCATGCCGTCACCTTCGGCGTCTGCGGATCGGCGGCCCATTCGGTCCAGCTGCCGTCATACAGCGCGGCATCGCGGCCGAGCAGATGCAGCGCGAAGGCGGGGATCGCGGCGGTGATGCCCGACCCGCAGGTGGTGGTGATCGGCCGGTCGAGATCGATTCCCGCTTCGGCGAACAGACCGCCGAGTTCGTCGGGCGACCGCCACGTCCCGTCCTCGCGAAAGAAGCGGGCGTAATGCAGGTTGATGCTGCCCGGAATATGGCCCGACGGCAGCCCGCGCGGATCGGCCTCGCTCCCGTCGAACCGTGCCGGCGATCGGGCATCCACGAGTTGCGTGCCCTCTTTCTCCAGCCCCGCCAGCACCATCGCCTTGGTCCGCACGGCGGCCAGATCGGGATCGGCCGCGACGCGGGTCGGGGTCGTCACGCTCTCGCCTGTCTCGACCGGTCGCCCCTCGGCCTGCCATTTGCCAAGGCCACCATCGAGGATCGCCACCGGCAGCCCGCGGGCGAAGCGCCGCAGCAGCCACCAGCCCCTTGCCGCGGTGCGATGCGGCGAATTGTCGTACAGCACCACCTGCACATCGTCGGTCAGGCCCAATTCGCCCAGCCGTCCCGCCACCTTGTCGGCGGCGGGCAGCGACGTCGCCTGCCCGGTCGACAGCGCGCGCAGGTCAAGGAACCGCGCACCCGGAATGTGGGCCACGGCGAATTCGGCGGCTTCGTCGCGGGGCGGATCGGGCTGAACGGGCACGAAGGTCGCGTCGAGGACGACGAGGCCGGGGGTACCGAGCCGATCGGCGAGCCATGCGGTGGAGACGAGCGGTTGCATGGGAGGAAGGCTTAGGCGTGCGACGCGGCGGGTCAAGCGCCGGAGCAAAAGACGGCAGCGTATCGTACCCCTGCGCAGGCGAGATCCAGGGCCAAGTAAGCCGCTGGCCCGTTTTGGCTCTGGATCCCCGCCTGCGCGGGGATACGCTTACCCCGCATATTTCGGTAGCTTGTCCAAGGCCTGCAAAAACCCCTTCGCCTGGCCGCGCAGTTCCTGCCGGGTCTCCTCAGCCATCTTGTCCCACGTCCGGTATGGCATCGCCATGCGCGGATTGTTGCCCAGCTTCTCGCGATTGCGCGCGATGAAGTCCCAGTACAGCGCGTTGAACGGGCATGCATCGGGACCGGTACGCTGCTTCACGTCATAGCGGCAGGGACCGCAATAATCCGACATCCGGTCGATATAGGCCCCCGACGAGGCATAGGGCTTCGACCCCAGCAGCCCGCCATCGCCGAACTGGCTCATCCCCAGCGTATTGGGCAGTTCGACCCATTCATAGGCATCGGCATAGACCTCCAGATACCAGCGATGCACCTGTTGCGGCTCGGCGCCGATCAGCAGCGCGAAATTGCCGGTGACCATCAACCGCTGGATATGATGGGCATAGGCATGGTCCAGCGTCTGCCCGATCGCCTGGGACAGGCAGTGCATGTCGGTCTCCCCGGTCCAGTAGAAGCCCGGCAGGTCGCGTTTGGCGCCGAGAAAGTTGCGGGTGACATAGTCCGGCCCCTCACGCCAATAGATGCCGCGGACGAATTCGCGCCAGCCGATGATCTGCCGGATGAACCCTTCCGCCGCGTTGATCGGCACCTTGCCCGCATCATATTCCTTCTCGACCGCCTTGCAGAGGTCGAGCGGATCGAGCAGCCCGGCATTGATGTATGGCGAAAGAACGGCGTGCCACAGATAGGGCTCGCCGGTCAGCATCGCGTCCTGATTGTCACCGAAGCCGGGCAGCGCATGGGTGAGGAAGGCACGTTGCTGGCGCAACGCATCCTTGCGCGTCACTGCGAAGTCGAACCCGTCGAGCGTGCCGACATGGTCGCCGAACCGGTCGGCGACCAGCGCCAGCACGTCCTGCGTCACCGCATCTGGCTTGAACGACAGCGGGCGGGGGATCAGCAGGTCGCGGCGTGCGGGTTTGCGATTGTCGCGGTCGAAATTCCATTTGCCCCCGACCGGCTTCGCCCCGTCCATCAGCAGCCCGGTCTCACGCCGCATCTCGCGATAGAAGAACTCCATGCGCAGCTCGCGCCGGTCGTCTGCCCAGGCGTTGAACCGGTCGTGCGAGCAAATGAAGCGCGTGTCGGGGCGGATCGCGACGGGAATGCCGAAGATCGTCTCCCACGCCTCCAGCATCACCTGCACCCGCCATTCGCCGGCTTCGGTGACGACGATCCGCGTCGGATCATGCCGCTCGACCGCGCGGGCAATCTCTCCGGTAAAGCTGCCGGCATTGTCGGGATCGTCGAGCCGGACATAATCGACGCTCCAGCCCGCCTCTTCCAAGGCGGCAGCATGGTGGCGCATCGCGGCGAACAGGAACGCGATCTTCTTGGGGTGATGGCGGACATAGGTCGCTTCCTCCACCACCTCCATCATCAGGATCGTGGTGTCATCGGGGTCGGCATCGGCCAGCGACGACAGATGGAACGACAATTGGTCGCCCAGTATCGGGATCAGCACCCGTTCCATTTGTGCGCCGTCCCTTCTACATGGGGGCCATGGACCCGAAATTCCTTGGCCAGGCCAGCCCGCTTCCGACCACTCCGGAAGCCGCCGAACTCGATTATGTTCCCAACCCGCGCAGCACGCCCTATCTGGTGCGCTTCACCGCGCCGGAATTCACCTCGCTCTGCCCGGTGACCGGCCAGCCGGATTTCGCGCATCTGGTGATCGACTATGTGCCCGGGGAGACGATCGTCGAATCGAAATCGCTGAAGCTCTTCCTTGGCAGCTTCCGCAACCATGCCGCCTTCCACGAGGATTGCACCGTCGGCATCGCCGAACGGCTGGTGGCGGAAATGCAGCCGGTATGGCTGCGCATCGGCGGCTATTGGTATCCGCGCGGGGGCATTCCGATCGACGTGTTCTGGCAGTCGGGGGAACCTCCCAAGGCGGTATGGATTCCGGATCAGGACGTGCCGGGATATCGCGGCCGGGGCTGATCGTCGCAGCCGCGACACGGTTCGCCACGGAATCGTGTCGCAGCGCACAATGGTATGCAACCATTCATCCTGTCGAAATGTTTCTGTTTGCGGACACCGCCGGTTATCGCGCGGATATTGCAACGCACAGAGGAACGCAGATGGACCACGGGGTCGCCCTGGATTCGCTTGATCGCATCGCGCTGATCGGTAATTTCCTGCCGCGCAAATGCGGGCTCGCGACCTTTACCACCGATACGTTCAACGCGTTGCGCGATCGCTATCCCGCGCTGGCGGTCGACGTCTATGCGATGGACGACCGGCTCGGCGCCTATGCCTATCCGCCGGAAGTTACCCACGCGATCGCGCAGAACGACCGCATCGCGTATCTCGACGCGGCACGCCGGATCGAGGCGAGTGGCGCGCAGGCGGTGTGGGTCCAGCACGAATATGGCATTTATGGCGGTCCGGCGGGCGAGCATATCGTCGCGCTGCTCGACCGGGTGAACGTGCCCGTCGTCGTCACGCTGCACACCATCCTCGAACATCCCAATGCCGACGAACGCCGCGTGCTCGAAGCGCTGCTGCGCCGCGCGTCCAAGATCATCGTCATGGCCGACAAGGGTCGCGACATCCTGATGCGGGTGCACGGCACCGACGCGCGCAAGATCGCGATGATCCCGCACGGCGTGCACGACCGTCCGTTCGTCCAGCCCGAATCGATGAAGGCCCGCTTCGGCTGGAGCGGTCGCCCGGTCATCCTGACCTTCGGCCTGCTCGCCCCGAACAAGGGGATCGAGACGATGATCGAGGCGATGCCGACGGTCGCTGCGTCGCATCCCGATGCACTCTATGTCGTGCTGGGCGCTACCCACCCCCATCTGGTCGCCCATGAAGGCGAAGCCTATCGCGACCGGCTGAAGGCGCAGGCGGCGTCGCTGGGCGTGGCCGACAATGTCTGCTTCCTCGACGGCTTCGTCGAACAGGACGAACTGCTCGATTATCTTCAGGCCGCCGACCTGTACGTTACTCCGTACAGCAACCCGGCGCAGATCACCTCGGGCACGCTGTCCTATGCCGTCGGCGTGGGCAAGGTCGTGGTATCGACCCCTTATGTCCACGCGACCGAAATCCTGGCGGACGACCATGGCGTCCTCGTCGATTTCGGCGACTCGGCGGCATTCGCGCGTGAGATCGTCGACCTGCTGGGCAATGACGCCCGTCGCGACGGCCTCGCTGCCCGTGCCTATGCCCGCGGTCGGACGATGCTGTTCCCCTGCCTTGCGGAAGCCGCGATGACGGAGGTTGCACGCGCCGTCGCGGCGCGTCCCCGGCGGGTGCGCACCAGCGCCGACCTGACCGCGCTGAAGCCCGACTTCGCGGCGGTCGAGCGGATGAGCGATGCGACCGGCATGTTGCAGCATTCGATCTATTCGGTGCCCGACCGCCGGCACGGCTATTGCATTGACGATAACGCCCGCGCGCTGATCCTGATGTCGCAGATCGAGGACCTTGACCCTGTCGTCCGCGACAAATGGACAACCATCTATGCGTCGTTCCTGCAATATGCGTGGAACCCGGACCGTCGCCGGTTCCGCAACTTCATGAATTTCGACCGGACCTGGTGCGAGGATGAAGGGTCGGAGGACTCCAACGGCCGCACCTTGTGGGCGCTGGCGATCACCGCGCGCGATGCGCAGGCACGCAAGCATCGCGACTGGGCGATGTCGCTTTACGAACAGACCGCCTCGATCGCGCTCGACCTCGACAGCCCGCGCGCGCGTGCCTTTGCCATGCTCGGCGCGGTAGCGATGCTGGAGGTCAATCCGGGCCATGCGCTCTCCACGGAGATCGCGACCCGCTTCGGCGAGGAACTGGTCACCCTGCTCGACGCGAGCCGTCGTCCCGAATGGGGCTGGTTCGAAATCGTGCTGGCCTATGACAATGCCCGCCTGCCCGAAGCGATGATCCGCGCCGGCAAGGCGCTGGGGCGCGAAGATTTCGTCAAGGTCGGGATCGACACGCTCGACTGGATCGTCGCCCGCCAGACCTCGCCCGAAGGCCGCTTCCGCGCGGTCGGCACCGAGAGCTTCGGCCGGCCCTTCGCCGAACCGCTGCCCTTCGACCAGCAGCCGCTGGAGGCGCAGGCGACGGTCGAAGCCTGCGTCGCCGCATGGGACGCGACCGGCGATGCCAAGTGGCGTGACGAGGCGGTGAAGGCCTATAACTGGTATCTCGGCGCCAACGACCTCGACCTGCCGCTGGCGACCGCCCATGATGGCGGCTGTTTCGACGGGCTGATGCCCACCGGATTGAACCGCAATCAGGGGGCGGAGTCGATTCTCGCGCTGCAATTGGCATCCTGTGCGATTTCCGCCCTTTCAAAGGGCCGCGCTTCCGTGGCAGACCCGCGCCGCGCCGTGGCCTGAATCCGGCCGCGGCTTCGGCCGGGAATAGTTGGACGCGCGAATGCTGGAACTCTACAACCACCCCCTCCGGCTGTACGCCGATCCCTCGCGCGTGGTGGTGCGCCCGTTTCACATCGCTTGGCAGCGCAATGGTTCGGCCCCCAGCCGGACCGAGCGGCTGGTCGGCGAAGTGCTGGCGATGACGCCTGCCGAAACGCGCGCGCAACTCGAAACCGTGCTCAAGGATTTCGAGGCACGTCACTGGCAGACGCGCCGGGTGTTCATGACTCGCTATGACGAGATCGAAGCGGTGCTCGGCCTCGACGGCAGCACGATCAGCGATGAGAAGCGCCAGCTGATCGGTGCCTATTTCTGCCATGAATATAGCTATGCCGCCGCCGCGCTGATGAATCCTAGCGCGGTGCCGCATTTCGACCAGTCGGGCATGCCGGAAGGGTCGCTCCGCATACTGATGTCGCTGCGCGCGGTTGGCGAAGGCCATATCTCGTCAGTGGCGTTCCGCGAAGGCATCATCACCGACGAGAACGAACTGGTGCTGGCGCCCGAGCCGCCCTTCGCCACCGCCGCCGATGCGGTCGGCGACGAGGACGAAGCACCCGAGGGCGAAGTGACCGTCTATCGCCACCGCGACTCGACGCTGTCCGGCACGGTGATCTTCCCGATCACCCAGGCGCAGTCGAAGGGGCTGGAGGACATGCGCCTCGTCCACTTCACCCATGACGACGGCACCGCCGAGTGGCTCGGCACCTATACCGCTTATAACGGGTCGATGATCCAGTCGGAGCTGCTGCGCACCCGCGACTTCCGCGCGTTCGACCTGGTGCCGATGACCGGCAGCGCGGCGCGCAACAAGGGCATGGGCCTGTTCCCGCGCAAGGTGAACGGCCAATATATGATGATCGGGCGGCAGGACGGGGAAAACCTGTTCCTGATCAAGTCCGACACGCTGACCCATTGGGACGAGGGGGAGCTGCTGTTGAAGCCCGTCTACCCGTGGGAGCTGGTGCAGATCGGCAATTGCGGCCCGCCGATCGAGATCGATCAGGGCTGGCTGCTGCTGACCCACGGCGTCGGCGCGATGCGCAAATATGCGATCGGCGCGGTGCTGCTCGACAAGGACGATCCGTCCAAGGTCATCGGTCGCACCCGCGAACCGATCCTCGCGGCGGCGAACGAGGACCGCGAGGGCTATGTGCCCAACGTCGTCTATTCGTGCGGCGCACTGCGCCATGGCGACCGGATATTCATTCCCTATGGCGTGGCCGATAGCTCGGTGGCGTTCGCATTCGTGACGATCGAGGCGCTGCTCGCCGCGATGTGAGGCGCCATCGGGCGGTGGCTACAACCGGTGCAGCGCCTGCGTCGCGCTGCCCAGCACCGCCGCCCGTGCGCGCAGGCTCGCGACCAGAAACTCGGTCTGCGCGTGCAGGAAACGGCGCGGCGTGGTGCCGAGCACCGCATGGGCATCGCGCAGGAAATGCGACGCGCTGACATAGCCCGGATCGATCCGCGAATAGTCGAGGTCGCCTTTCGCCTCGATCAGCGGCACCAGCGACCGGAGGAAGCGCGCGCGGATCAGCAGCGTCTTCGGCACGAAGCCGAAATGCCGCTTGCACAACCGCCGCAGCCGTTCGGGCGACAGGCCCCATTCCGCCGCCGTGTCCGCCACCGCATTGGGACGATCATCGGTCACCATGCGGGCGATGCTGCGAATCTGGTCTTCGTCGGCGACCCGTGGCCCGAGTTCGGCGAGCAGGAAGCGGTCGAGCGCCGGCTTCACGCCATGTTCGTCGCGCACCGCCGACAGCAACGTCACCAGCCGGTCGGCAAAGCCCGGTCGCGCGGCGGCCGATAGCGGCTCGATCCGGTCGGCATAACGATCCGCCGGCCCGTCGAAGAAACGCGACCAGCCGAGCGCACTGATGCCGAAACCGATCATCGCCCCGCCATTCGTGACGGTGTGGATCGCATGGCTGGTCGGCCCGAACAGGCTGGCCTGCGGCAACGGGTCGCTGCGGAACCGGCCGATCGATACCGCGATCGGACCGGCGTTCAGCGTGACGCGGACATTCGCCGTACCGGGCAGGAACCAGTTTTCGAGGCCCATCGCACCCGGCCCGCTAGCGGCGTACAGGTGATAGCCGGTAACATAATCCGCCAGCCGGGGATCGGGCGCGTCATAGCGGATCGCCATGCCGGGTCGCATGTCGAACAGCGATGGGGGGATGCCGGGCGTCTCCGTCCCGCCGGTGATATCCTGTACATCCATGACGTTACCCGCGGAACAACCCGCCCAGAACGCCGCGCAGCAGCCCCCCGACCAGGCCGCCGCTCTTGGCGCGACCGCCGCGCGTCGTACCGAACACCTGCTTGCCGATCTCGTTGACGACGATGCGCCCGACCGCCGACCCGGCCGATCGGGTCGCCGATTGCGTGGCGCGGGTCCATGGGTTGTTCGCCGCCTCGCGCTCGGCAGCACGTACGGCGCGTTCCTCTTCTCGCGCGGCGCGGTCGGCGTTGCGTTGGTCTGCGATGCGCTGGCGCTCCGCTTCCTTGGCGAGGCGGGCGTCCTCCTTCGCCTTGAGCGCAGCTTCCTTGTCGGCGGCGGCCTGCGCCTTGGTCGCGGCGGCGGCGGCGGCAGCCTCGTCGGCCTTGGCGTCCAGCAGCTCGGCGGCGGATTCACGATCGATCGCGGTGTCGTAGCGGTCGCCGACCGCGTCGGTCTGCATCAGTATGCCGCGTTCGACCGCCGTGACCGGCCCGACGCGCGAGCGGGGCGGCCGGATCAACGTGCGTTCGACCGGGCTGGGTGAACCATCGGCCTGCAAGACCGACACCAGCGCCTCGCCGGTCTTCAGTTCGGTGATGGCCTGTGCCACGTCCAGCCTGGGATTGGGGCGGAAGGTTTCGGCGGCGGCGCGGATCGCGCGCGCTTCCTTGGGCGTGAAGGCGCGCAGCGCATGCTGCACGCGGTTGCCCAACTGTCCGGCGATCGCGTCGGGAATGTCGATCGGGTTCTGCGTCACGAAATAGATGCCGACGCCCTTCGACCGGATCAGGCGGACGACCTGTTCCACCTTGTCGACCAGCGCATCGGGCGCATCGTCGAACAGCAGATGTGCCTCGTCGAAGAAGAACACCAGCTTCGGCTTGTCGGGGTCGCCCACCTCGGGCAGCGTTTCGAACAATTCGGACAACAGCCACAACAGGAAGGTGGCGTAGAGCCGGGGCGAGGCCATCAGCTTGTCGGCGGCGAGCACCGACACGATGCCGCGCCCATCGTCGGCGACACGCATGAAGTCCGCCAGGTCGAGCGCGGGTTCGCCGAAGAAGCGGTCGCCGCCCTGCCCCCGCAGCTGCAGCAGCGCCCGCTGGATCGCGCCGACCGATTGCTTGCTGACATTGCCGTAGCGGGTGGTCAGTTCATCGGCCCGTTCGGCGACATGGGCCAGCATCGCTTGCAAATCGTCGAGGTCGAGCAGCAGCAGCCCTTCCGCGTCGGCGACATGGAAGGCGATGGTCAGCACCCCGTCCTGCACGTCGCTCAGGTTGAGCATGCGCCCGAGCAGCACCGGCCCCATTTCCGACACGGTGGCGCGGATCGGATGGCCCGCCTCGCCGAACAGGTCCCAGAACACGACCGGGGTGTCGCGATACTGCCAGTCGCTGTCACCGATCGCGGCGGCGCGTTCGGCAAAGGCGGCATGCGGCATGGCGGTCGAGCTGCCCGCCATGGCGATGCCCGACAGGTCGCCCTTCACGTCCGCCACGAACACCGGCACCCCGGCGGCGGAGAAATTTTCGGCCAGCCCCTGCAACGTCACCGTCTTGCCGGTACCGGTCGCGCCGGCGATCAGGCCGTGGCGATTGGCGCGTTTCAGGACCAGCGACTGGCGGATGCCGTCGGCGGTAGCGCCGATAAAGAGTTCGGTGTCGGTCATGGCCTGCCCTTCATACTGCGCCGATATGTACCGCGTTTCGGGCAAGGGTCCATCATGGCTGGCGGACAAAGAAAAGGGGCGGTGGATCGCTCCACCGCCCCCATCGCCACCGTTACTTGGCGGCGTCGATGCCGACCGGCACGAACTGCGCGAAGAGCGATCCGGGCAGCTGGGCATAGATCAGCACCTGCTTGGCACCGGATGCGCGCGCCTGCTGAATCGCACGGGCCAGTTCAGCTTCGGACGTCACCGGCTGACGATTGACGCTCTGGATCACCACGCCACGGCGCAGACCCTTGGTCGCGGCATCGCTGTTCGGATCGACATCCGCGACGACGACACCGCGGATGGTCGAATCGAGCCGCAACTGCCGGGCGATCGCCGGGGTCAGCGGCTGTACGACCAGCCCGGCGGTCGCCGCCAGATTGGTGCTGGCGCGCGGCGTCGTCGGCGCGGTGTCGGGATCGAACTGTTCGGTCTGCGCCGCCAGCTGATCGTTCGAGGGGCGAGTGCCGAGCGTTACCGCAATCTGCTGACGACGGCCGTCCCGCAGCACGTCGAGGTTGACGCGGCTGCCCGGCGCCTCGTTGCCGACCAGATAGGTCAGCGACTGCTGCGGCGTGATTTCCTTGCCGTTGACTGCGAGGATGACGTCGCCCGGACGAATGCCGGCACGCGCCGCCGGTTCGCCCGGCGAGACGCCGTTCACCAGCGCACCGCGATCCTTGGTGATGTTCAGCGCGGTGGCGATGTCGGCGCTGATTTCCTGCTGCGTCAGACCCAGATAGCCGCGCGCAACGGACTGTCCCTTCATCAGCTTGTCGACGATCGGTTTGGCCTGTTCGGCCGGGATCGCGAAGCCGATGCCGATATTGCCGCCGGTCGGCGACAGGATCTGCGAATTGATGCCGATGACATTGCCCTGCATGTCGAACATCGGCCCGCCCGAATTGCCGCGGTTGATCGCGGCGTCGGTCTGGATGAAGCGATCATACGGCCCCTGTCCGACGCGGTTCAGTGCCGACACGATGCCGGCGGTGACCGTGCCCGACTGGCCCAGCGGATTGCCGATGGTCAAAATCCAGTCGCCGACCCGCGTCTGGCGCGAATCACCGAAGCGCACATAGGGGAAGGTCGCGCCGTCGATCTTCAGCACCGCGAGGTCCGACAGCTCGTCGCGGCCGACCAGTCGCGCCTTATATTCCTTCTGATCGGCCAGCGTCACGGTGATCGATTCGACCGTGGCACCCTGTGCGCCCGCCGACACCACATGGTTGTTGGTGACGATATAGCCGTCGCTGGAGATCAGGAACCCCGAGCCGAGCGACTGCGCCTCCTGCGTCCGGGGCGTCGCCCCCCCGCCACGTCCGCCGAAGAACTGCTCGAACGGCGTGCCCGAGAAGGGGTTCGCCTGCTGCGGCACGGTGATGCGCTGCGTGGTCGAGATATTGACGACCGCCGGCGACAGGCGCGTCACCATGTCGGCAAAGCTCATCGGCGCGCCGGCGCGCGGGGCGGAGACTGCGTTGATCGCCCCCGGCTCGTTCTGCGCGGTCTGGGCGTCCGACGGGTTGAGGGTCAAGGTGGCGGCAGCGCCGCCCAGCAAGAGTGCGGAAGTAATGGCGTAGGCGTAACGCACGGTTGGATGGTCCTCTCGAATATGGCTCGCAACCCCTTCGGGAACGAACCTGCCACTACGTTGCTGAACGCGGTTTGAATGTCCGGGAGCGCCCTAGCGTTCCCGGCCACCGAATTCGCGGAGATAGCCGTTCTCCGGCGACAGGATGATCGACGTCGTTCCGCTCTGCCCCGGCGCGCCGGCAAAGGTCGCGCGATAGGACTGCATCGCCCGCCAGAAGGCGTAGAAATCGGCGTCCTTGCCGAAGCTGGCGGCATAGATGCGTGCCGCTTCCGCCTCGGCATTGGCGCGCACGACCTGCGCGTCGCGCTGCCCCTGTGCCTGGATCGTCGCCGCTTCCTGTTCGCGGGCCGACCGCATCCGCGCCAGCGCCGATTGCAGCGGGCTGCCATCGGGCAGGTCGGCATGCTTGATCCGCACGTCGACGATTTCGGCACCATATTGCCGAGCGGTCCGCTGCAGCGCGTTCTGGATATTGTCCATCACCGCGCCGCGTTCCGGGCTGAGCAGCGCCGCGAACGGACGACGGCCCAGTTCGGCGCGCAGCGCCGACGACAGCAGCGGTTCGAGCTGGTTGGCGACGCGTTCCTCGGTATTGGCGGTCGAACCGGTCGAGATCACCGCCTGCAACGGATCGACGATGCGGAACCGGGCAAAGGCGTCGACCTCGAGCCGCAGCTGGTCGGTCGACAGCACCGGCTGGTTGTTCAGCTCGATGTCCAGCACCCGCTTGTCGATCCACACCACGCGGTCGAAGAACGGAATCTTGGCGACCAGCCCGGCCCCGGTGCGGCCGAACGGCTGTTCGGCGCGATAGGGATTGAGGATGCCGACCGGCTGCTGGAAGCGCAGGATCACCGCCTGGCGCGTTTCCGGCACGATCACGATCGTGCTGAACAGCAGGATGACCAGCACCAGCAGCGCGATGCCCGCCGTCATCGGATTGCGGAGCGCGCGGTTCATCGTGCCGCTCCCGTCGCTTGCGTGGACTGGGCCTGCGGCGCCGGGGCCGGCGCCTCCGGCTCGGGGGTCGCCTGTTGCTGGCGACGGACCTCGGGCAGCGGCAGATAAGCCTGAACGCCGGGCTGGACGATCGTCTTGTCGGCGCGGTTCAACACCTGCTCCATGGTCTCGTAATAGAGCCGCCGGCGCGTCACGTCGGGGGCCATGCGATATTGTTCGTAGATCTTGTCGAATTCGGTCGCATCACCTTGCGCCCGCGCGATCACCTGCTGCGCATAGGCGCGCGAGCGGTTGAGGTTCGACTGCGCCTCCTGCTGCGCCGCCGTCACCGCCTTGAACGCGTCGTCGACCTCGGCCGGGGCCTGCGCCTTCTGGATGCTGACGCCCAGCACGCGCACGCCCGACTGATATTCGTCGAGCAGCGTCTGCATCCGGGTCTGGACGTCCGCCTCGATCTCGCCACGGCCCGAACCGATCGCCTGCGTCAGGTTCTTGCTCGCGACCGCCGCGCGCATCGCGCTTTCGGCCACCGCGCGAACGGTTTCCTGCGGGTTCTTGATCTCGAAGACATAGTCCTCGGGGCTCTTGATGTTCCAGCGCACCGAATAGGCGAGGTCGACGATATTCTGGTCGCCGGTCAGCATCAGATTCGCCTGATTACCGCCCGCCGGGAAACTTTCGGTGCGGGTGTTCTGCACGTCCTCCACCTGCACCCGCATGATCGGTGCTGGCAGCGTGAACTGGATGCCGGGATTGAGCGTGCCGGTATATTTGCCGAACATCGTCACGACGCCGCGTTCCTGCGGGCCGATCGAATGGAAGCTGGTGAAGGCGATCCATACCAGGATCAGCGCGGCAACCGCCGCCAGCCACAGCCGGCCGGCATTCGCCGGAAAGGACGGGCCGCCGCCCGGACCGCCGCTGCGCGCGCGCTTCAGGAAATCGTCGAGCGAGGTCGATCCGCCGATCTTGCCGCGCTTGCCCGCCGGCGGCATCGACCAGGGATTGCGCGGGCCGTCATCGCCGCCACCGCCGCCCGATCCATTACCGGAATCGCCTCCGCCGCCCCATGGGCCCTTGTCGCTCATCCCCAGCACTTGCGCGCGTGCGCGCCGCCCCATGATCCATCGCATCCATCCTTTATAGGGGGCCGCCTTGCGTTTTACAGTGGTAACGCGCCGTTCGAACGCTACATCGCCGCCATGGCTTCCGCATCGAACCCCGCCGCCGCGCTCGACGCGCTGCTTGGCCCCATCGCGGCCGGACGCGCCACGGTCCGCGTGACCGGCGATTCGGCGAGCATCATCCTCGACGTCACCGGCCTGCCCCCGGCGGCGCGCGACGCGCTGGAGGCCGATGTGAAGGCGGCGGCCTCGACCGCGCCCGGCATCGCCAGCGTGCGCGTGGCGCAGACCAGCGAACGGGTGCAGCAGCGGATCATTGCCGTCGCCAGTGGCAAGGGCGGGGTCGGCAAATCGACGCTGTCGGCCAACCTCGCCATCGCGCTGGCGCGCAGCGGCCGGAAGGTCGGAATGGTCGATGCCGACATCTACGGCCCGTCGCAGCCGCGCCTGCTGGGCGTCGAAGGAATCAAGGCCGAGGCGCATGACAAGAAGCTGGTCCCGGTCGCGACCGGGGTCGGCGTGCCGCTCTTGTCGATGGGGCAGCTGGTCCCGGGGGGCCAGGCGATCGCGTGGCGCGGACCGATGGCGGCGGGCGCGCTGACCCAGTTGGTCGACGCCCATTGGGAGATGGTCGACGCGCTGGTCGTCGACATGCCGCCGGGCACCGGCGACGTGCAGCTGACCATGATCCAGAAGCACAAGCCGGCCGGCGCGGTGATCGTGTCGACGCCGCAGGACCTGGCGCTGATCGACGCGACGCGCGCGATCGACCTGTTCACCAAGGCCGGGGTGCCGATCATCGGGCTGGTGGAGAATATGGCCGGCTATTGCTGTCCGCATTGCGGGGGGCTGTCCGATCCGTTCGGGACCGGCGGGGCGGAGGCGAAGGCCGAGACGCTTAGCATCCCGTTCCTCGGGCGCATTCCGCTGACGATCGACATCCGCACCGCGTCGGACGCCGGAACGCCGCCGGCCGCCGGGAACGGGGCGGAAGCAGAGCCGTTCCTGTCGATAGCCGCCAAGGTCGGCGACTGGCTGCAGAGGAACTGACATGCTCGACGACGATGGCATCCGCACCCTGCTCACCGAGGCGCGGACCATCGCGCTGGTCGGTGCGTCGGACCGGCCCGACCGGGCATCCTATGGCGTGATGGCCTATCTCCAGCAGCGCGGCTACCGCGTGATCCCGGTCAATCCGCAGATCACCGGCGAGCATCTGCACGGCGAGTTCGTGTTCCGCGACCTCGACCAGATCGGCGAGTCGATCGACATCGTCGACATCTTCCGCAATTCGGCCGCCGCGGGTGAGGCAGTCGACGCGGCGATCGCGGCGGGCGCGAAGGCGGTGTGGATGCAACTGGGGGTGGTCAATGCGGAAGCCGCTGCGCGGGCGGAAGCTGCGGGGTTGCAGGTGGTGATGGATCGTTGCCCGAAGATCGAGATTCCGCGGTTGGGGATCGGGAAGGTCGGGTAGCTGCACCCACCCGTTCGGTTCGAGCAGCTTCGAGCTTGTCGAGAAGCGTCCGTCGAGAACCCGGCCGCTTTGGGCACGCCCTTCTCGACTTCGGTTCTCGACAGGCTCGAACCTGCGCTCGAAGCAAACGGGAGTGGTTTGGTTGTACCTCAAACCCGCCCGCCCAGCACCCGCGCGAACAATGCCAGCATCCACCCCGTCGTGCTCACGAACAGCGCCGGATCATAGCGCGGCCCCTCGTCGCGCAGGAAGGCATGCTGTGCATTCACCTCATGCCATTCGTACCGCGTCCCCGCCGCCTCCAGCGCGTCGCGGATCGCCTGCCTTCCGGCATAGGGCACATGCGGGTCCTGCCGCCCCCACACGAACAGCATCTCCGCGCCGATCTCACCGATCCGCGAAAGGCTGTCGTCTGAGCGCCCTTCGCCCAGCGTCCCCGAATGGATATCGGTCGGGTAGAAACAGGCCGCCGCCAGCACCCTCGAATCGAGCGCGGCGCGATAGGCCAGGTGCCCGCCAAGGCACACGCCCGCGACGCCGATCCGTCCCGAGCAGGCGGGATGCTGCGTCAACCAGTCGATCACCAGCGTCGCATCGGCGTCGAACCCTGCGACCGGCTTGGTGAATTTCAGGTCGTTGCCGCGATCGGTGCCCGGCTGGTCATAGGCCAGCACCGTGCCGGGCGCTTCATATTCGTGATACACTTCCGGCACCGCGACGACATAGCCGTGCCCCGCGATGAACGCCGCCAGCCGGCGGATCGGTGCGGTCACCTGATAGATTTCGGAATAGAGCACTACGCCGGGAAACCGCCCCTCGCCCACCGGACGAAAGACATGGGTACGCATCACGCCGCCTGTCGCGCAGGGCAGGTCGGCAAATTCGTCGCTGAGCAGGATCATGCGCGTGCCGTGCCGCCGGCGGGATCGACTGGCAAGGGGGGAACCGGGTCGCCGGGCATCGTCACCAGTTCCAGGCGCTGCGGCACCGTGCCCATCTCGATCCCCTCCGCCCGGAAACGGGTGAGCAGTTCGAGCAGGATGTTGCTGCGCGCGCGGTAGGCGGCGCGCGGCGATTCGACATGCGCGAAACAGTTGAACGCGATGCGATCGTTGACGATCGCGTCGATGAACGCACTGGGCGCGGGGTCGTCCAGCACCGCCTCTTCGCGTGCAAACGCATCCAGCACCAGCTGCTGCACCGCCGCCGCATCGGCGTTGATCGGAACCGAGAACTGGATCTGGATGCGCCCCAAGGGGCTGGCCAGCGTCTTGTTCAGCACCGATTTGGTGATGAGTTCGGAATTGGGCACGATCAGCGTCGAATGATCGGCGAGCGTGATCTCGGTCGATCGCACGCTGATCCGCTTCACATCGCCCTCGTCGGTGCCGACCCGGATCAGGTCGCCGATCTTGATCGGGCGTTCTGCGAGCAGGATCAGCCCGGAGACGAAATTCTGGGTAATCGCCTGCAACCCGAACCCGATGCCGACCGACAGCGCGGAGAGCAGCAGCGCGATCCGCTCCACCCCGATGCCCAGCGACGCCAGCGCCCAGATCACGGCCAGCGCGATACCGACATAGCGCGCGACGAGGCTGACCGAATTGCGCCCGCTGCCATCCAGGTCGGTGGCGGGCAGGTAGCGCCCCTCCAGCCAGCGCATGAAGCCGCGCACCAGCGCCAGCCCGATCGCCAGCACGACGATGCTGCGCAGGATCGCACCGGGCGAGATGGTGACACCGCCGATCTGCACCCCGCGCGCAAGGTCGCCCAGCCGGGTCAGCGCGTCGGACACGCCGCTGCCGCCGAACGGCAACAGCCACAGGGCGACGGCGACGACCGCGATCAACACCCGCAGCACGCCCGAGAGCAGCACCCCGAACTGGTCGACCGTCCCGCCGCGCAGGCCGAGGCCCCGGGTCAGCGCGGCGCCCAGCCGGCTGCCCCGTTCGAACACCGATGTCGCGACATCGTCGGTCGCGGCGAGCACCAGATAGACCGCCGCGCCCAGCACCAGCGTCCATGCCGCCATCTGCCCCACGAACAGGCTGAACCCGACATAGCCCGCCGCCAGCGCCAGCAACGCCACCCCGGCGATGCTCCACGCGAACAGCTGCATCGCCGCCAGCCCGGTATGCGCCGGGGCGTCGGCGGCGCCCTCCTCCGCCGCGTTCGCCTCGGCCCGCATCCGGCCCAGCGTGAACAGGCTGCCGGCGATCAGCAGGATATGCGCCAGCGCCAGCAGCGAATGGGTCGCTATGCGGATCGCCGGACTGGTGCCGATCGCGGTGTCCGCGGCATCGAGCGCGATCACACAGCCGGCCAACCCCGCCAGCACGAAGGAATAGGGCCGGAACCGCGTCGCCACCGCATCGCTGACCGGCGCGATCCGCCAGCTGGGGCTGCGCCGCATCAACGTCGCGCCCAGCACCGCGCTGGAAAAGGCCGCAAAGCCGATCGCCACCAGCCATTGATCGAGCATCGGGTCCCAGCGCGACGCGACCAGCCCCGCCCAGCGCGCACCGGTCAGCAGCGCGGCGGCGGCCAGCAGCGGCGCGAGCGTGCCGACGAGGATACGGCCGAGCGCATTGGCCGACCGCCGCACCCGCCGCCCCGGTGCACCCTCGATCAGCAGGCGCTGCCCGACCCGTGCCGCCGCCAGCCGCGCAGGGCCCAGCAACAGGATCGCGATGGCGAAACCCAGCAGCGCCGGCCAAGCCTGTGCCCAGGGCGCGGCGCGGATCGTCGCGACCTCGGCCGCGACGAAGCGTTCGATCCGGTGCAGGTCGCGCGGCATCGACCGCAGGATCGCGCTCCAGAATGCCGGCGTCAGCGGCGATGCACCGCGCCCGAACAGCTTCTGGTTCAGCTCCGCCGCCTGCCCTTCCTGAATCTCGTCGATCAGCTGCTGCGCCTCCACCGACAGCAGTTTCGCGCGCTTCGTCGCCGAATCGATCGTCGTGCGTTGTCGGGTGAGTGCCGCACGCTCGTCGCGGATCGCAGGGTCCTCGCCCGACGATGCCGGACCCAGCTGCGCCAGCCGCGCCTCGATCCGTGCCATGTCGCCGGTCAGCTGTTGCGCGGTGTCGAGCGTGCTCGCCCGCACCGCCTGTGCCCGGGCGCGCAATTCGTCGCGGTCGCTGCGTTCCAACCGGGTATCGAGCGCGCCGTCGACCCGGCCCAGTTCGTCGGCCGCACGGTCGAGCATGCTGCCATAGTCGGGGGCGGCCACGGTCTGGGCCAGCGCGGGCACACTCGCCGCCGCCAGCAGCAGCGACAGGAGGCAGCGGAGCAACGTTCCGATCATGCCCCCTCGCTATCGCGATCGACGGCCGCGGACAATCGCGGCCATGGCGATGTGCGGCGGCCCACGCTAAATGGCCCGATGCTGCGCATCACCGAATTGAAACTACCGCTCAACCATCCCGAAGAGGCACTGGCCGCCGCGATCCGGGAGCGGTTGCGCATTACGCCGCGCGACCTCGTTCGCTACACCATTGCGCGCCGGGCGCATGATGCGCGCGACAAGGATGATATCCAGCTCGTCTATTCGGTCGACGTGACGGTCAGGAACGAAGGCCAGGTGCTCAACCGCACCAAGCGCGACCGCAATGTCGCCACGACGCCCGATACCGGCTATCGTTTCGTGACCAAGATGCCCGCCGATTATGCCGGGCCGCGCCCGATCGTCGTCGGCGCGGGGCCGTGCGGATTGTTCGCCGGGCTGATCCTGGCGCAGATGGGGTTCCGCCCGATCATCCTCGAACGCGGCAAGGTTGTGCGCCAGCGGACGCAGGATACCTGGGGCCTGTGGCGGCGGAGCGAGCTGAACCCCGAATCGAACGTGCAGTTCGGCGAGGGCGGCGCCGGCACCTTTTCCGACGGCAAATTGTGGAGCCAGATCAAGGACCCGCGCCATCTGGGCCGCAAGGTGCTGACCGAATTCGTGAAGGCCGGCGCGCCGGAGGAAATCCTGACCGAGGCGCATCCGCATATCGGCACCTTCCGCCTCGTCACCATGGTCGAATCGATGCGCGCGACCGTCGAGGAACTGGGCGGGGAATATCGCTTCTCGCACCGGGTCGACGATATCGAACTGGAGGAACGCCCGGACGGCACCCGACGGCTGACGGGGCTGAAGCTGTCGACCGGCGAGACGCTGGCGGCGGACGGTCCGGTGGTGCTGGCGCTGGGGCACAGCGCGCGCGACACGTTCCACATGCTGCACGATCGCGGGGTCTTCCTCGAACCCAAGCCGTTTTCGATCGGCGTACGTATCGAGCATCCGCAAAGCTGGATCGACCAGGCCCGCTTCGGGGCGTGCGCCGGCCATCCCGACCTGGGCGCGGCGGCCTATACGCTGTCGCACCATTGCGCCAACCAGCGCACCGTCTACAGCTTCTGCATGTGTCCGGGCGGCACGGTGGTGGCGGCGACGTCCGAACCGGGCCGGGTCGCGACCAACGGCATGAGCCAATATTCGCGCAACGAACGCAACGCCAATTCCGGCATCGTCGTCGGCATCGATCCGGCGCGCGACTATCCGGGGCACCCGCTGGCGGGAATCGCGTTCCAGCGGCAGCTGGAGGAACGCGCCTATGCCGCGGGCGGCGGCGATTATCGTGCGCCGGCGCAGCTGATCGGTGATTTTTTGGCCGGGCGGCCATCGACCGCGCTGCGCAGCGTGCTGCCCTCCTACCGGCCGGGGGTGACACTGACCGACCTGTCCGAATGCCTGCCCGAATTCGCGATCACCGCGATGCGCGAGGCACTGGTCGCGTTCGGGCGGACGATTCCGGGCTACGACCATCCCGATGCGGTTATGACCGGGGTCGAAACCCGCACCTCGTCCCCGGTGCGGATCACGCGGGGGGAGGATTTCCAGAGCATCAACACCGCCAACCTGTTTCCGGCGGGCGAAGGCGCCGGCTATGCCGGCGGCATCCTGTCGGCGGCGGTGGACGGGATCAAGGTCGCCGAAGCGGTCGCCCGCGCCATGATCGCCAAAGGCTGAGGTCAGGCGATCGGCACGACCGGCGCAGCGACCGACAGCAACAGCGTGGAGACGAGCAGCGCACCGAACAGGGCGGCGACGTGCTGGCGAAGGGTTTCGGTACGGATCATGGTGGCTACTCCCTGGTGCCGTGCGAGCCATCTCGCCGGCTATGCACATTGCATTGCAGGGGGCGTGCCAATTAATATGTTATTGATTTGTAACAATAGTTTTTACAAAGTGCACGGTGTTGGCAATTCTTGCCGGCGCATTACCCCATTTATCAGCCATTTTCGCCTACCGATTGGTTGCGGCCATGGCGCTTCGCCTCGTACAAGAGGGCATCGACCCGCTCGATCGCCGACAACAGCCTTTCGCCCGGCGTCATCGTGACCAATCCGGCCGACAGGGTGATGCCGTTGACCAGCGTATCGCTCTCGCGCAGGCGATAGCGGCGCTTGCCGACCGCGATCCGCGCCTTTTCCAGGAGCGCCCGGGCCGCGCCGGTGCCGATGCCGGTGATCAGCACGGCAAATTCCTCCCCGCCATAGCGCGCGACCAGATGGCCGGGGCATTCGCGCGCCAGCGTCGTCCCGATGGCGCGCAACACGCGGTCGCCGACCGGATGGCCGTGCTGGTCGTTGATCGCCTTGAAATGATCGACATCGCACATCGCGATATGGACCGGCCCATGCTGGGCAGCCTCGACCGCTTCCTCGAAGGCGCGGCGATTGGGCAGGTCGGTCAGCGGGTCGCGGCGCGCATCGTCATGCGCGGCGGCCAGTTGTTCGCGCAGGTCGCTCGCCTCGCGCGTCGCCTGTTCCAGCCGCGCCTCGGCAATCTCGACCCGCGCGCGCATCGCGGCGGTGATCCGTGCCAGTTCGGCAACGGCGGCATCGGTGCTGGCGATGGGGGTCGAGCGTTGCAACGCATCGGCGCTGGCGGCCAGGTCGCGGCCGAAATCCTGCGTTTCGCTGCGGATTTCCGACACCATCGTCGCAAAGCCCGCGACCTGGCGCAGCGTTTCGGTGACCAAAGCTTCGGCGGCGGCGATGTCCGGTTCGGGGGTCGCGGGAGCGGTCGGCGTCACGGGCGGAGCATTGGGTCGCCCGGCGGCGACATCCGCCGCCCCGTCGATCGCATTGCCCAACTGTTCGACCTCGCCGCCGGTCAGGCGGATGCCGCCATCGGTCCGCCGCGCAACCTCCAGCGCCAGCGCGCCCGCCGGTTCGCTGACGACGCGGTAGGCGAAGCTGTAGTTGAGCGGCGTGGGATCGAGCCGCTGGTCCTCCAGAAAAGCGAGGACGGCATGGATCAGACCGTGTCCGGCCGATGCCCCACCGTCGCCGATTTTTTCCAGATACACGCCCGGCCCCTCTGCCCCCACCCCGCACCCGATGTGCCGGATTGTACGGAATGGGCGTAGCGCGCCTTTGCTAAAATCGGGTTTCGCGGAAATTTACCCTAAATCCACGATTGCGGCGGGCGGCTCAGCCGCGCCTGCCCAACGCGCGCACCGCCTCCAAAGTCGAGCGGACATGATCGGCCGGGTTCATGTCGGAATGGACGAAGGCGATCTTGCCATCGCGGTCAATGACATAGCTGGTGCGCGTGGTCATGGTGCGCGGCTTGCCATCGGCACCCGCCGGGCGGTTGAGGGCCACGTCGAATCCCTGGATCACGCGCGGCCCCGCGCTCGCGACAGCGAACCGGCCGGCGCAATGGGCCTTCGAAAATTCCTGCAGCTTGCCGATATCGTCGGCCGACATGCCGATGACGGTCGCGCCGGCCGCCTTGAAATCGTCGACCGCGTCGGCGAACGCCTTTGCCTCCGCATTGCAGCCGCCGGTGAACGCCGCCGGGAAGAAATAGAGCACCACCGGACCTTTACGCAGCTGCGAGCGCAGGTTGAGCGTGAACGCCTTGCCGGCGATCGCGGCCTTGGTCGTGAAGTCGGGCGCGCGAGCACCGGGCGCCAGCGCGGCGGACAGCGGGGCAGCGAACGGCAGGGTCAGGGCAGCGGCGAACAGGGCGAGACGCATCGAGTAGGTTCCTTGCGCGAAGTTGCCTCATTCTAGCAGCTTGGCCGCGGCGCGCCAGCGGCTGGCCTCAGCGGGTGAAGGCGACTCCCAGCCGCGCGCTGGACGAGCGCAGGGCGTAATCGTCGATCGCCTCGCCATAACCGGCAAAGGCCTGTCCGAAAACGTACAGACCGGTGCGCCCGACGGGAAAGGACAGGAACAGCTCGCCCGCGCGGCGGCTGCCCAGCGGATTGCGCAGCGTGGCGGCGATGCGCAGCCCGTCGACCTGTCCGATCGCGCCACCCAGCGACCAGTTGCCCCAATAACGGTCGAGATCGCGATAGCCGGTGCCGACATAGGTCCATGCCCTGGGCGTCGCCTCGACCCGCCAGTCGTCGCCCAGCGGCAGGACATAGCTGGCCGAAGCGAAGATCCGGTTCACGTCGATCGACCCGGCATCGCGCCCGTTCGAATCATGCGCATAGCCCGCCGCGGCGACGATCCGGTCGTCGATCTGCCGCTGATAATAGACTTCGGGGCTGTAGTTGGTCGATCGGAACGGCCCCGACGACCGGTCGATGGCCCAGAACATCGTCTGCGTCCACGCCAGCCGCACCCCGTCCAGCGCGCCGGCACCGTCGAACGGGCGGAAGGCGAGGCTCAGTTGCAGCTTGGCGCCGTCCGACCCCAGCCCGAACGCACCATAGATCGGTTGGTGCGGTTCGAACCGGGCGAGCAGGCCCGACGCCTGACCGCTCGCGGTCGCGACCACCGTTTCGCCCTTTGGCGAGGCCGGTGCCGAAGTCGCCGCGACCGCCACCGGGGCAATGCGGTAGCGGATCGCGCGGAAGCCGCCCGGCGCGACCCGGGCGGGGGCGGTGTCGACCGGCACGATCCTGAGCGGCACCTGATCGGCGGTGACGACCTCCATCGGCGCCGGCGTGGCGTCTGCCTCGCTCGCCCCTTCGTTCAGGACGAACACCGTCACGCCGCCTTCCGCCGCCGCGACCGAGGCGGGCGGTTCGGCGACGATGCGCAGTTGCGGCTGGGCGGCGGCGGCGAGCAGGGTGAGAGCGATCATGCACGTGATGTGACAGGCATTTGCGACAACCGCGAGCATCGTTTGCGCTTTGTCGGCGTCACCGCCTATCTGGGGGTTCCCAACGCAAAGGCCCGCCATGCCCGTCACCGCCGCCGACCTGACCCTTGCCGCCCAGCTGGCCGACGCCGCCGGCGCCGCGATCCGCCCGCGATTCCGCAGCAATTACGGGCTGGAGATCAAGGACGATGCCTCGCCGGTGACGCTGGCCGATCGCGAAGCGGAGGCGGCGATGCGTGCGATCATCGAGCGCGAACGCCCCTCGGACGGCATCCAGGGCGAGGAATATGGCGTGTCGGAGGGGACCAGCGGGCGCGTATGGGTGCTCGACCCGATCGACGGCACGCGATCGTTCATCGCCGGGCGGCCAATCTTCGGCACGCTGATCGCGCTGGTCGAGGACGGCTGGCCGGTACTGGGCGTGATCGATCAGCCGATCATCGGCGAACGCTGGGTCGGCGCGGTCGGGCGCGGCACGACCTTCAACGGGCAACCGGCCCGAACCCGTCGCTGTCGCGATCTTGCGGATGCGCTGCTGGCGACCACCAGCCCGGCGCTGTTCGACGACGGGCAGCTCCACGGGTTCGAACATGTCGAGGCCAAGGTCCGATCGACCGTGCTCGGCGGCGATTGCTATTCCTATGGCACGCTGGCGTCCGGCCATATCGACCTGGTGGTGGAGGCGGGGCTGAAGCTGCACGACTTCGCCGCGCTGGTGCCGGTCGTCGAGGGCGCGGGCGGCACGATGAGCGACTGGTCGGGCGATCCGCTCCATGCCGGCAGCATCGGTGAGGTCATTGCACTGGGCGACGCCGCGCGGCTGGAGGATGTCGTCGACCTGCTCGGCTGTCGCGGCCACTGACGATTTTCTTCGCAACCGGGCGCGCGCCGCATCGTTGGGACGGCACGCCCCCCTTTGCGAAGGATCACGTCATGGGATTGTTTTCCAAGGATATTGCGACGCTCGACGATCTGTTCGTCCATCAGCTGCAGGATGTCTATTATGCCGAGAACCAGATTCTGAAGGCATTGCCCAAGATGGCGGCCAAGGCGACCGACCCCGAATTGAAGGCCGGGTTCGAACGCCATCTGGCCGAAACCGAAGGGCAGATCCGCCGGCTGGAGCAGATATTCCAGCTGCACGGCGCGACCAAGAAGGCGGTCAGCTGCCCCGCCATCGACGGCATCATCAAGGAAGCGAACGAGGTTGCCGGTGAAATCGGCGACAAGAAGGTGCTGGACGCCGCGCTGATCGCCTCGGCACAGGCGGTCGAGCATTATGAGATCACCCGCTACGGCACGCTGATCGCCTGGGCTCGGCAGCTGGGCCGCGAGGATATCGCCGCGCTGCTCGCCGAAACGCTGGCCGAGGAACGTGCCACCGACGAGAAGCTGACGACCATGGCCGAGCACAAGGTCAATGCGCAGGCCGAACTGGCCGAGGCATGAGGTGGGCGGGGCGGTCGCGAGGCCGCCCCGGTTACTGCGGGCGACTGGTCAGGATCGGACGCCCGTTGCTGGGGCACACCGGCATCCCCATCAGTCCGCAACGCGGCGTTCCCTGCCGCAGGCCGTCGGCCTTGTGGTCGAATTCGGGCGTGTCGTCGTCGAGGCGATAGCGGTCGTTCTTGCGATCCGGACAGCCCAGTGCCCGGGGCGTCACGATGCAGTTGACCGGATCGGCGACGCCGAGCTTGGTCGGTGTTGGCGCCGCCTGCGCCATCATAAGCAGCACGGATAGCAACATCGACGCCCCCATCAAAGATCGTTCGTTCCGAACGTCTTGGCGAAACTTTGGTTGCTACCGCGCCAGCGGTCGCGCACGGCCGATGCTGCCGCCCCTGCGGGTCGAGGCGGTCACCCCGACAAAGCCACACCCTTGCAGGAACGCCGCGGTTCCGCAGGCCGGTTGCGGCACGGCGAGCAGGCGCTCCCGCTCGCCCAGCGCGTCGACCGCCTTGGGATCGCCTTCTGCCGGAGGGGTGACCAGCGGAACGCGGAACCGGTCGGCGGTCCGCGCGGCGCACACCACGATCTCGTCCGGATCGGCGTCGATGCGACAGGGCTGGACGACCTGGGTCATGCTGCGCGCCCGCGCCATCATCGCGGCGGCGGCTCCGCCATCCTGCGCCATCGCCAGAAGCATCGCCCACGCCGTCATGCCCGTGCCTTTCGTCGCCGATACACAAGGTTATCCACAACATCCCTTGCCCGACAAGGGCAGGTCGCCTATCGCCGCGTTTAATCCGTTTAACGGCCGGGAGCTTCGTCCAATGCAGCCTGTCAGCAACACCCTCGATCGCGTGCTCGTCCTCGAAATGGTGCGCGTCACCGAAGCGGCGGCGATCGCCGCGTCGACGCTGGTCGGGCGGGGCGACGAAAAGGCGGCCGACGCCGCCGCGGTCGAAGCGATGCGCGCCGCGCTGAACGAACTTTACATGGACGGCACCGTCGTCATCGGCGAGGGCGAGCGCGACGAGGCACCGATGCTGTTCATCGGCGAGAAGGTGGGCCTGGGCAAAGGCCCGGAGATCGACATCGCACTCGATCCGCTGGAGGGCACCACGATCTGCGCCACCGCCGGCCCGAACAGCCTGGCCGTGCTGGCGATCGCCGAAAAGGGCGGCCTGCTCAACGCCCCCGACGTCTATATGGACAAGATCGCCTGCGGTCCGGGCTATCCCGCCGGGATCATCGACCTCGACAAGTCGCCGACCGAAAATGTGAAGGCGGTGGCGAAGGCCAAGGGCGTCGATCCGCACGACATCATCGTCTGCGTCCTCAACCGTCCGCGCCACGAAGCGATGATCGCCGAACTGCGCGCGGTCGGCTGCGGCGTGATGCTGATCGGCGACGGCGACGTGGCCGGCGTGATCGCGACCAGCGACCCCGACACCACCATTGACCTCTATATGGGCCAGGGCGGCGCGCCGGAGGGCGTGCTGGCCGCCGCCGCGCTGCGCTGCACCGGCGGGCAGTTCAAGGGGCGGCTGGTGTTCCGCAACGACGACGAACGCGCCCGCGCGGCGAAGTGGGGCGTGACCGACCTCGACAAGCAGTACGACCTGACCGAACTGGCGCGCGGCGACTGCATTTTTGCCGCGACCGGCGTGACCGACGGGTCGCTGCTCGCCGGCGTCAAGCGGATGCCGGGCAAGATGACGACCGAGAGCGTCGTGATGCGCGCCAGCTCGGGCACGGTGCGCTGGGTGAAGGGCGAACACCGGCTGTAAGGGGCGGCTGCAAAGCAACCACCGTACCCCCGCGCAGGCGGGGGTCCAGGGTTCCACGCGCCGCGCTGCGTTGTTGGCTCTGGACCCCCGCCTGCGCGGGGGTACGCGATTCAGTATGGCCACGACCGCGCAACCCATGGGTTCACGCCGCGTTCAATGCGCCGATCCTACCCCTGCCCCATGATCTGGAGACGCCCCATTCGCCCGCTCGCGCTCGCGTTCGCCCTTGCCGCCCCCGTTGCCCTGCATGCGCAGGCACCGCAGAACGACCTTGCCTCGGTCCAGCGGCATCTGGCGGCGACGCAGACGATGACCGCGGATTTTTCGCAGACCGACCGCAACGGCCGGGTGCTGACCGGCAAGCTGACGCTGAAGAAGCCGGGCAAGATCCGCTTCCAATATGAGAAGGGCGTGCCGATCCTGCTCGTGTCGGATGGCAAGTCGCTCTACTTCCTCGATTATCAGGTCGGGCAGAAGCAGCGCTGGCCGATCGGCAACTCGCCGCTCGGCATCCTGCTGAACCCCGAACGCGATGCGTCGAAATTCGCGAAGGTCGTGCCGTCGAACGATCCGCGAATCGTCAGCGTCGAGGCCTATGATCCGAAACGCCCCGAATATGGCCGGATCACGATGATCTTCGCGCGACAGCCATCCGCGCCCGCCGGGCTGATGCTGCAGGGCTGGGTCGCGCTCGACGCGCAGGCGAATCGGACCACGGTGCGGCTGACGAATCAGCAGTTCAACTTGCCGGTCGCGGACAATGCCTTCCGCTTCAACGAACCGCGCCGCGTGCGCCGCTAACGCCTGATCCACTGACGTGGAGGCGGTACCGGCCCGCTCCCCCGCCCCGCCACCCGCGCAGTATCCTGACGGGTGACGGAGTGGGGGAGTGGGGGAG